>NZ_VCDP01000141.1:0-777 GCF_033949345.1 Xenorhabdus littoralis | reverse complement strand
ATGCTTTGGAGGATTTTGTAAAATGGTCACTGAATCGATGACCAATGAAAATATCAATGGGTTAGGTTAATCAGCGAAGATTTTCGCCGATTGATAGCCAAAGTGACGGCCTCGGTAATTTCAAGCAGTTAGCTGAATTAACCGAGGTCACCAAACTGAGGACCGCGAGAATATCAACTATTTATAGCGTCAAAGGATCGGATTTCAAATCCCACCCCTGAGCCATTAATCTTCATCGAAAAGCAGCTTTGGCTGTGTCAGAGATAAAATTTGCTCGTACTCCAGAGCCAGTAATTTTTTCTCTTTCTTTCTATCATTCATCAAGCGGCTACCCATTCGAGCTTTAATCTCAGACTTAGCTACTTTCAATGCATGCCGGTGCTGGGCTTCCTCTCCAAGATATTTCCATCGGTCTATTTGCTCCGCCATCCAGTTAAAGGCCTGAATATAATTAACCTTGATTAGCATTGCCGCTTTGCCAGTAAATCCCATTACTACCAATATGTAACCATCTTTTGTTAGATTGAACATGGGTTGTACGTCACCATTTTTATCAATAAAATCAGCCTCCTCAAAATTGAGGACAGCAAAATCATCAGGGCATTCATCTCTAACCTGACGAATTTTTCTTAAAACGTTGTCATGTCGTTTGCCAAAATATGACGCTATTTTAAGGCTCGTTGTAACCACCTTGTCTTGAACAGCGGTTACCATTTCTTGAAAATCAAATGATGGAATGACCGTAATATCTTTCATGCGTAGTTCCTTTTAGAAAAC
>NZ_VCDP01000140.1:0-12713 GCF_033949345.1 Xenorhabdus littoralis | reverse complement strand
ACTCGGTAACAGGAGATAAATAATATGACAATGACAGCACCGAAAGAAAATCTTATTCGTTTGCCCGAAGTTCAACGCAGAACGGGTTATAGCAAGGCGTGGATTTACAAACTGATTAGTGATGGAGAATTCCCGAAACAGATTAAACTCGGCTCTCGTTCAGTCGCGTTTATTGAATCAGAGATTGATAGCTGGATTGCGCAGCGGATCGCGGAATCACGGGTGGCATAACGCATATAAAAGAACATGACATAAGAAACGTAACATAAAAAAACAACGCCCCAGTGTGCTCGAACACAACTGAGGCGTCTGACCAACAACCGTTATACGAGGTAACGATGATGGCTGATATACAGCATACCCAAACTCACCCTAAATTTACACTTTCAGATAAAACCCGCAGCCAAAAACCGCTTGAACTGATCCAGACCGTGAAAACATCGGCTATGTACCATTGGGAAAGTCTGCTCCCTGCATGTGGTATTGATATTCCGGCAAGGGGTAAACATGGCCCTTGCCCTGTTTGCGGTGGCACTGACCGTTTTCACTTTATTGACGATCACCATCATGGTAACTGGCATTGTCGGCAGTGTGACGAACCAAAGTATGGTGATGGGCTGGATTTAGTGGCAAGAACCCAAGGGATATCGATTACTGAGGCAGCCAAAATCGTTGCAGATACACTGGTATTACCTTTGCCTGACCCCAAGCCAGCCAGAGAAACCACTTACACAACACGGTCGATTGCCGAAAAAGTGGCGGCACTGGTGGCAAAATCCGTTACCGGACATTCGCCATACCTGAGCACAAAGGGGTTGCAATGCCCCAATCAGCGATTGCTTGAAGATGGCTCCTTGTTGTTGCCACTGACAACACTGGACAAGAAAGTCACGGGTGCGCTGCTTATCAGGCCGGATGGAACGCGAAAACACCTGTTTGGCAGCAAAAAGAAAGGTTCGTTTATCGCGCTGTCTGCACTGGAAGAACAACCGGACACGGTCTTGATTACAGAGGGCTACGCCACCGCGCTGACGGTCAGTCAGTTATATAACGGTCTGGTTCTGGCGGCACTGGATGAGGGAAATCTATTTCCTGTCACAAAAGCCGTTCGGGAACGCTGGCCGAACGCAAAAATCATTATTGCCGCAGATAATGACTGGCACGAACCGGGCGAGCTGGATAAAGACGGCAAACCCAAAAAGAATGTTGGCAAGATCTCGGCAGAAAAAACTGCCCATGCAGTGAAGGGCTGGCTTACATTGCCACCGGGTAATATCAAAGCTGACTGGGATGATTATCGCCAACAACACGGCATTGAGGCAGCAAAACAGGCATTCAGTAAGGGGTTGCATCAGGTGGGAGAATATATAAACAATAAAGCAACAGAGAATCGCAGCAATATAGAAAGCATCTACCCAAATCGCAAGACAAAGCTACCGCTTTCAGTCGGTTCTCAAGGCTTTGATGCTCAGTTGGACTACGTCGTTAAAGGCATCATTCCAGCGCATTCCCTGTGCAGCATTTACGGGGCGAGCGGGTCATACAAGAGCTTTCTGGCCGGAGCGTGGGGCTGCCATATTGCCACGGGTAAGGCATGGGCAGGGAAATCAGTCGCTCAGGGTTCAGTGATGTACGTCGTTGGTGAAGGCGGGATTGGTGTGCCACGGCGCATCAGGGCATGGGAAATCGTCAACGGTCAGACCGTTGAAAATATGTATCTGATCAATACCCCCGTATTTCCGGCTTCGCCTGCCGAAGTGCATGAGCTGGTGATTGCAGCCCAACAAGTTGAAGCCGAAACGGGCCAACCGGTACGCCTGATTATTCTGGACACCCTCGCCCGTTGTTTTGGGGGCGCTGATGAGAATGATTCAAAAGATATGGGGGCGTTTGTCCGGGGTTGTGACGAACTGAAAGCCCGGACAGGGGCAAGTATTCTCGTGGTTCACCATTCCGGCAAAGACGAAAGCAAGGGTGCAAGGGGTTCCAGTGCCTTTCGTGCTGCACTGGATGTTGAATATAAGATCAGCCGGGAAGGGAAAAAAGGCGGGGCGCTGGTTATTGCCTGCACCAAGATGAAAGATGCCGAAGAGCCGGAAACCCAAGCCTATGACCTGCGCGTGGTTGAACTCTTTACCGATAAAGACGGTGAAGATATTACGTCATTAGCTCTGATTGACAGGCCGCGCGATCCGGTTGAAGAGGAAGAAATCAGTCTTGTCTCCAATAAGACTGATAACCATACGGCGTTGTGGCAGTGCATACGGTCGCGCACTGTCCTGAAAGAGCCTTGCTCCATTACTCTTGTACGTGATGACTTAAAGGCGATGGGGGTGAATGTGAAGAATTTTAGCCGCTGGTTAACCAAGTTAGAGCATGACGGACTCATCACCCGGAACGGGCAGGAACTCACTATTGTTAACCAGAACAACGGGGATTAAAAAGTGAGTAGAAAAGTGAGGCGTAGTGAGGAGAGGCATTTTACGACTCACCCTATTCCTCACTTTTCTCGCATATATACGGAAAAAGTGAGGAGCAATAAAAGTATTGATTTTTAAGGATAAATAAATCCCAATTCCTCACCTGTTTTTGCAGTGAGGAAAGTAAAAAGTGAGGAGAAAAATGAGGAAGCGTGAGGAGTCAGTCCCTTTTCTGGCGGGTGTTTTTTAGGCTCTCCGTGTTACCGGGGTAATTTATTAGCCCGGTAACACGGAGAAGACAAGCGCAGCGCGTCAGTGATACCCTAAAAATGATGGTCTAACCATCAAGCGAGAAAATCTTTCTGGCTGGCAATCAGTTTTGCACCACAGGCGGTACTCATGCCTTCCAGGGCAATCTGTTTCCCCTTATATTTTAAAGACTCACTCCCTTCTACTATCGGGAATGTATCCTCACATTTCGGGCAAACGACTAAATCACCTTTGCCAGCAACCGGAACGCCCTGATAGACATAACCATCAATAGCGGTGATCACTTTACCACCATGATCGGTTGTATCATTTAACCGGATAACGGCTTTATTTGTCATATTTATTCCTTTCTCAATTGGCTAAAATATTTCTATATTATTGCAGCAATATTTTCAAATAGCCTTTAACTTTTTTTTCCATTTCTATGATTAATGAATCAATATCAGTATAATATTGTTTAAACAATCGTGTATTTAAGTGAGGCAGAAAAATATCCTGATCGAATTCATGCCCTAGTAAAAACATTATCAAGGTTAAAAATGCTGCGTGATTAGCGTCTTCTATACCATACTGACTCGATTTCTCAATACCGAATTGAATAACTTTCTTGATATTATCCTGTTTTATATGTTGATATTTTTGCGGAAATAGAGAATTTAATAGTACGTCTACGTTACTTTTATAAGTATTCCATTGAATATTCAAGTGTTCAATATTGATATTCTGAAATTTTAATATACTGGCTTTCAGGTTTTCGTCTTGTTTACCATGTACTTCATTCAAATATCGAGTGACCTCATGATAAAGTAAGGTTGTTTTTTCTAATTGACCAAGATGGGCGTAATTATCAAGGTTTTCCTTTATCCATGAATGTTGGGGATCAGTCTGAAATTCTTCTCCAAACAAAATAAGCATATCAATATAAAGCTGAACGGCACCACGTTGATCAAAACCGTCATTTTTCGCTTTTTCTACGGCGTCCTCCAATGATTTTATCAATCCTTCTTTACCTAATTTAATTTCAAGATAGGGATAGGATTCATTATAATGCAATACCAATTCATCAATATACGCATCGAATGCATGTTTTTTTAGCTTATTCCATTGGTCTTCATTAAGTTCTATTGTCATATTTATAATATCTCCGAGCATAATAGCTAAAATTATAGTCGCTGGTGAAATGTATTGTTTATGTCATTTTCGATTCAGCGACTATAGTTTCCTATTTGTTATTTATATGAATCAATCTTTCCTGCGAGATAATCTCGGTATGTCATAATATTGTTATTATGTTTATGCCATTCATTTTCTTTGTAAATGAAATCATAATGGTCATAAACATAATCATTTCCAGATAATCTTCTCATCATTAATAATTCATATCTTTTCCCTTTACAAGGAAATTTAATCAAAAAGAAATCCAATACTGGCTTCAATGATTCTTCATCAAATTTCGTGTATATATATTCATAACTCATTTTATCCTTCATTAGATTTAAAAAATTTATAGTTTCCATATTTTTTAATACATTAAGTTCATAAAATTCACTTGAATTGTCAATTTTATCCTGCAATTTAATTGTTATCCCTAAAGTTCCCCATGTATCTAGGTTTTCAATAGGGATATATTTTTTATTAATCAAATAGGTATCATGAACTTTAATATACTGTGGAGAATTCAACCACTCACTGGCGTCAAACCAAACCTTTTTAGATGGGAATTCAGATGAATTTTCATCATATGAAGTTACCCTAATATACATTTGATATTTTTGCATATACATATAATAACCGCCTAAGAAAAATAAAATAAAAGCTATCAGGAGAGAGATTTTAATAATACGATTTTTTTTAAGTAAATTCATGAGATCCATTCTATTGGTTTATAATCTTGCAGACCTTTTTTTAATCCTTTCGGCGTATCGCCTGTACCCGGCAATCTCCAAGAACCATTGGGTGCGATAGGACCACCATCATTGTCTTCGTTATAATCTCTTATCTTTACATCTTCATTACGTTTTTTCATTATGTCATAATCTTTAGGTTTTTCCGGAGGAGTGGAATTTTCATTCCCTTTACTCAACTCATACTTATAAGCCTTGCAATCTGCCTCATATTTCTCAATTATTTTACTATATTCCTTCGCCTCTTTAGCTTCCTTATCCTTTCCATATATCCCTATATAAGAGGAACGCTTTTCAAATGCTTTGACTTCAACGTCCCAAGCATTTGCCATTCGCTGTGCCGGGCTTTTATCTTGTCCTGCATCCGGTATCCCGGTAAAATCTCCAGGATAGCCATTATCAACAGAAATACCTGCCCGGCAGGCATAAGTCGTTATTTTAGTATCGAAATCAAATATTGATTCATACACCTTTTCAATCTCTTCTGGCCCAAACTTCCCACCTTCTACATCCTCTCCTTCATAATGAAAAGTTGCATAATTAATAATGCCATGACAGAAAAACACCATCTCCCTAATAAGCCTTTTCTTTTCTTTTCTCTGATTCAGAAAGTCAATAAGCCCCTGTTTGTTTTTTACATAGACAATACGACCGCCTAATTTTTTAGTATATTGATTAATTCTATTAATATCATTTTGCGTGTATCCCTGCTGAAACACCACCATAATGCGTTGTACAGCATGATCACCCTGACTGGCTTTAGGAAAAAGCTGTAACTGATGTAATCCGCAATTAATAAAACGGTACTGATTTCCTGGGGACTCTCTGAATCCCCTTACAACAGCTTTGAATTTTGGCTCCCAAGGTACCGTTCTCGCACCCACCACAGTAATATAATCATAACCACTGATATACGGCTTCTCAGTGATTGGTTCATCTGTATTCGTGATCAGGCTGATTTTTCTTTCTTCGAGTTCCTTCATTGAACCGAAGTTACCACGCCTTTTTTCGTAACTTTTGGCCAGTTTGCCAACCAATACAGTCACTTCTTCCGGTTGCCGGGTCATAATACGGTCGGTCTCGCCTTCGCTATTCGTCTTGCCAAATCCTCTTGCTGGGATGGAAATAAAAGCATACGGCACGTTACTCACGTTAACCTGATTATCAATCGGCAATAATTTTAGCTGATGACTGAATTTTTGGTTGCATTTAACCCCCGGATCACCGATTTTTCCTGCACAATTGGGAACGCTAACCGGATGAGTGATTTTACTTTTTTCCTTCGTGATATTTTTTGTAATGTCGTTTTTCACATTTGACAGAACCGAAGCGATACTGTTTTTGTCCATAGCAATTATTTTCCTTGATAGCTGGCTGCAACGAGGCAAGCGGTGGTGATGTTAATATTCCGTTCAATGATATTCAGTAAATCAATTAACTTATTCCTCTGCGCCTGACTCCCTGTGATCATGATGCTATTCCTTTCACAACATGGTGATGGTTATCAAGTTGATACCGCCATTCTTCAATATTTTTAGTGAATTGAGTCAACTGTTCCGGCGTAAAGATATGCGGAATTTGATGCAGAACGCGGGGATCGTAAAAACGTAGTAATGCCGTTTTGCCTGTCTTTAACCGGATATTTAAATGAGATTCAAGATGACGGGTCAGTGTGTCCAATGACAGTGTTGAGTACAGCCAGGAAACAGCGGGTGCGGTGCTTTCCAGCCGTAAGAATTTTTCTTCCCACGCCTGAGCCTGACTCATATCAAACAACCACGGTCCGGCAAAGGCAATTTCTGCATCCGGGAATTGCCGGAACAGCGGATTGTTCGTCCCCTCAAGATAAGTCAATGCGTCATCAAAGTGGCGCTCGTATTGTAAACCGTCCACCAACGCATATAATTTCATCTCCGGACAGGTTTCCCGGTATTTTTCCCATTTTTCCTTTAATGTGGCCGTCATCATTCTCCCCTCATGACCATAACAGAACCGGTTGATGCCGCAGCCATCAGGCAGGACAGGCAAATTTTCTCAGGTGGTGCGATGACCGTTTTTTCCGCCTGAGCCACATTAATGGGTGACAGCTTATCCAACATATCCGGCAATTTGCCGCCCCAGCCTGAACCATTGCCCGGCGCACCACTTCCCATATTAACCGCCGCGCTGCTGGTGATCCCGCCGGCATCAATTTTCAGAAAATGCCCCGCCGCCTGAATGGTCAGTTCAGATCCCGCATCAATCACCACTTTGGCACCGGCACTCAGGTGAATTTCATTGCCGCTTTGGGTTAACAGCGCATCGTCGGCCTTGATATGCAGCTTTTGACCTGTCGATAATGAAATATCATTCCCCGCCAAAACACGGTATTCATTATCAATACGCAAATGCGCGTCATTTTTAATATGGTGTGTCCGGTTATGACCCACATTGTGGGTTTCGTCATGGAGAATTTGCGCTTTGATGTCTTTCTGGGCATGAATAAACACTTCTTCACTGCCTTTGGCATCCTCAAAGCGCAGTTCGTTGAAACCTTCGCCCTTGTGGGTTTTAGTCTTAAACGTGGTGCGGGTTTTCTCAGCAGGTAAGTCCAGCGGCGGACGGTTGAGTCCGTTATAGACACAGCCGGTAACAATCGGGCGGTCAATATCGCCATTGAGATAAGAAACAATCACTTCCTGCCCGATGCGCGGGATCGCCATAAAGCCAAAGCCATATCCGTTCCAGCCCTGCGCCACGCGAACCCAGCACGAAGCGCTGTCATCAGGCTTGTCGTAACGGTTCCAGTGGAAGTGCACTTTAATCGCACCGTCTTTATTGACGAAAATTTCTTCACCTTCGGGTCCCACAACTGTGGCGCTTTCGTCACCGTCGGCCAGTGGCTTGTAATGAAACGGTGGACGCCAGTCGGCATAGCCGTCAATAAAACTAAAATCGTTGCTGAGCGTGGTGCCCTCCCCACCATCCCCCAGTGCCTGCGGGCAACGGCCATAATGGCTGATGCCGACAATCTGCCAGCGGGTATTGAGTGGATTATGCGGGTGATTTTCGATTTCGAAGATTTTTCCCGGCCGCAGTTTGATGCAGTTGCTCTGCCCGCTGCCAGTTTGCGTCTGGTTTTTCAGCACTTCGTGGCGGTATTTCACGAACGGCTTGCCTTCGGCTTCCTGCTGGAAACGCCCGTAACTTTCGTAAATGGTATACGGCGTGAGTGAACCCAATGCCTGATATTCCGGGCTGCTCTCCAGTTGATACACTTGGGAAAGCGGCCGGTCCGGGTTGTAATCCCGGTGGATACTGCGCTTGGGTGCCATGCCGACGCCAAGGCGCACCTGATAAATGACATCCTGCCCGTGGGCAGTGTCCGGTTGGGGCTGGTACTGCAACGGCAGGTTAGCCGTCATCCCCAGATGGCTGTCGCTGAAAAACAACGTCTCATCCTCAAACCAGAAACTGATCCCTTCTTCGGCAGCCAGCCGGCAGAAGAAAGCGTAATCCGACTCCCGCTTCTGGGTGGTGTATTCCCGGTTCTGATGGGGATCTTCCAGTTGTGAATCCGCCCGGACATGGTGCTTTTTCAGCAAGAGCGTCATGATATCCGGCACCGTCTGACGATGGTAAATATGGCTGTCCTGATTGAGTGTCAGCCGCCAGAGGAACGGGCGCACGGTGAACGTGTAGCGTGTTTGATTACCATCGGTGCCGCACCAGTCGGCGTGGGAAATAATCCCGGTGATTTTGCGTTGCTCCTGTTCCCCGTAAAAAATTTGCAGCACCGCTTCCTGCATCAGCAGTGCGGTTAAATCAATTTCCGGTTTGGGTTTAAAGGGGTTGGCGGGCAAAGACTGAACCAGTGTCAGGTTCAAAGTAAAGAGGTCAGAAAGCCCTTCGTGCAGGGTAAAATCTGCCACGGCAAACGTCTCTTCGGGTAGATCGCTTATCCGGCAAAGAAACCGTAATCCACTTTTTAGCATTATCCTCTCCTGATTTTTATTAATATATCAAGGTATTACATTTCGCTACGCAGTCCGGTACGCTGCCGGAATGTCCATAACACCTGTTGCTCATCCTGCCGATAAATGTTTAACAGAATGAAATTATTCCGCACGACAAAGCACGCCAGCAGTTCGTCGATAACCCGGCAGAACTGATACATGATGCCGTCATTGTCATAACACGCTGGATCAAGGTAGAGATGCAGATAGTGGCCATTAATGGAACACCCCTGCCCCTGTTTTGTATTGTCAAGACGCGCACCTGACCGGGCGTCAACCCGCACAATGCCGTTGATATGCTGCTGTATCCGGCGGCTCAGGACGCGATCATGCTCAGCATAGCAATCATACAGGCGCAGAAAACCTTTCAGTGATGCAGCATCGAACAGTAAAAAAGGCGGGCAGTTTAAGAGGTTTATCAGCGACCAGTCTGATTTGCCCATCACCATCGGGGGAAAATCGGGCGACACCACCGTGATATTGCGGGCGTGTAAATGGGCGGGCACCGACGCCGGGGTGTGCGTAATTTCACCGATGCCCAACTGCATGGACTGAATATGGAAGCTGGTGACATGGGCGCATACTGTCTGCGGTGACAGGTTGTTCGCGGCTTTCCCGTCCATGCCGATAAAGTGTACCTGATTGTGAAGCCGCCCCAGTAAATCGTCGGTCACCTGCGACTGAAAATAGACGTTATCCGGATCACCGGCATCAAGCAACCAGTCGCTTTTGGGCTGGAACTGGTCAACCGGCAGGAAACAGCAGGGCTTGCCACGGGGTGCGCTTCCCTGAACCGCTTTTTCGCCGGGCTGCTTCGCCGTCTGGATGCTGTCTATGCGGAAAAGCCGCGCTGTGTCTGCCAGTGCCAGTGGATAACACGCCTTATCCGGTTCCAGAGAAATGGACGAGCTGACCATCGGTTCCAGATGGATCGCCGGTACACAGCCAAGCTGAAAGGCATCACCCAACTCATCTATCGGTAGCTCCCCTTGCAGGCGGAAAATCAGCTCACAGGTATTATCCGGGTTTAACTGCAAATCGCGTTGTTCATTGATATCTAAGGTGATGAAATTAAACACATGGGGCAGGCAGTAATACTCGGTCATTTGTTGCAGGCGGGCAAAAGGCAGCTTTTCGGTGGGCAATAAGGTGTGCTGGAAATTCGCCCCCCAGCCGGAAGAATAACTGTTTCTGAGCCGGGTTTCTCTCTCCGCCGTGCGCAGGTAAAAGTCATCGATGTGCATATCCAGCCACAAACTTAACTGGGCTGCCCGGTTTTTATCGGTGCCCAAAAAGAAATGCAGTTTTCCGCCTGACCAGCCCGGCGACACATTGCCCGTCCGGTGCAGCGTCAGCACAATATCACTGTATTCGCGGGTTTTTTGGATCTGTTTATTCAGCATAACAAACGGTTCGACAGGCAAGTCGCGGCAGGTGTGAAACGGTAAATTTTGCTCCCCCTCAGCGGCCGTCACCGGGGTGCTTTTCGGGATATTGACCGCCCCCTGATGTACGCCCTGATGGGGCGTGAATTGAATGATGGTTGTCGGGGGCACGGGGCGTAAGGTATGAGGCCAGATGCGTGCAAGCGTTTCATGGGACACTTCGGGGTAAGTATCCCCGATTTTACTGCGCAGGTTGGAAGACAGGAGGGCGAAACCTTCCAGCAGACGCAGGATATCCGGGTCATTGGGGTGCGCCAGAAACTCGGCCAGATGGGGATTTTCGGCTGCCGCCAGCTTCATCTTTTCCCGCAGATAGGCCAGTTCTTGCAGGTACAGCGATTCCTTGCGGTTTTTCATTTTTTTTCTTTCCTTACACTGGCATTCAAATCAATGAGTTATCGGCATTTAATTCAAAATCTTTATGAATCACAAAAGAAACAGGGTTAACCCTGCTATCATACGGAATTATCCGTTAATTTAATTAATAAATTGTGATTTTTGTGTCATCCAAGAAAAAATTTAAAAACAGGCGTTTTCTCCCGTTGACCCCACCCGGCTCAACCGCTAATATTTTTCCTGTAACCTCAATGATCTTATCGCCTGCAAAGATCGCCTTCGGGTGGCGAGCAAAAACTCCCGTAGCCTGAAAGAGAGAGCACGATTGCGGTACATCTGCGCACTTTTGGAAGCAGATATCACCGGACACATAACCCACCGTCCGGCGATGAAAGTTTACCGGTCTTATGCACCGGCTTATCACCCACTCCCCGCAGAATGGTATCTGCCACGTTCTGACCGATACTGTTTTAATCGGTACAACATTCACCGACATGCTTATCCACGAATAACAAACGTCCCGAAAGCTGCGCGGCGTCACTTGGTAATCGCTACGCTGTTACGCAAGTGACGCCGCCGGGCGGCAAACGTCCAGAGCGCAACCGGACTGGCTTTACGGCCGATTTGAACTACGAATTACTCAGTGCAACCTCTCGAAACAGGCCATTGACTGACATTTCGTTTGATTTATGAACGAATTTCAAGTCTGGTTTTCAACCCACTGCCTTAAAACAGGCTGATGCAGTAAAAAAGGAGAAATTACACCACGTCACGATTAATGAGGCGTTCATCCTGACTGAGATCAGGCACTGAACGGGGAGTACACCGATCGCCGTGCTTGGCATGCACGTAGCGAACTCCTGCAATAACTCAACACAATGCTCTCTCTGCTACACATTATCTGACGCACCGAGGAACGGTGAACCTAACCGACACGCAGAGAATGTTTCGAAATGAATAAAGTTTGCCTGAAAATCACAGGAGAAATGCGGATAGCGAAGCGATCACGAACGAGAACAAACAACAAAGATTGATTTAGCCGTCCGTATTCTCCTCTGAGTTTGTGCGCTCTTGAGAGGAGCTATAACCGTTAAACTTAGTAATTCGGTTATTGAGTCAGATAAAACAATCAGTTAAAGTAACCTCGCCATTGGCAAAATCCAATGGTCAAGGTTTAGCAGCCTTGAGCTAAGAACACTGGTAGGATGTTTCTACCAGTGCGCCTGCGTTCACCCTTTCAATGGTGGTTCAGGCGGGGGAGGCTTCGGCCTCGCCGGTATCTTAGCCCGGTCTGCTAACCCTGCTTGAATCACCACCATCAATGATTAATTAATGGAAGGGGTAGCAGGAATGAATAACGTTAGAAATGACTGGCACCAAGCCGATATTATTGCTGCATTACGTAAACGTGGTACAACCTTAGCGGCTGTCTCTCGTGAAGCGGGACTCAGTTCATCGACATTAGCAAACGCATTAAGCCGCCCGTGGCCTAAAGGGGAGTGGATTATTGCGAACTACCTCGGTATACATCCTTCGGAAATCTGGCCGAGTCGCTATTTTGGTGTGAGTGGTCAACCGATTGAACGCAAGGTTCGCGATAAACCACAAGAATAACCTGCCTCAATTTGTGATCGACTTCGTAAAAATGATAAATTTTAATATGAAGCCCTGAGTGTGAAATGGCAGCCAAATTTGACCATTTTTAAACCTCAAGGCTTTTTTGCTTTGTAGAGCAGAAGCGAGGTTGCGGCAGAACACTCACTGGTGAAAGTGGTTAGCTGCTGACCTTGTTTTGATTATGATTGAGCCGGATCACAAATTAAAAATATAACAACAGAAAAATGAGATTTGTGAGACTTCTTAGCACAAAGTAAGTTGTATAGAAATTTGTATATAATCAAAAATAGAAAAAATATTTTTGTTTTATATCAGTATGTTGAATAAGTTGTTCTAAGCCCTTCACTCCAATCAAACATCTCCTGAAGTCTAGTTAAGCCAATTGACATCAATAAAATCAATAAGTTCATGGCCTTTTTACTCTCCCTAAGTCTAGTGTCGTCTTCCTAAATCTATACAACATCGGTGAGTTATGAAGCTGACAGACTTAATGATTAAGCGAGCCAAACCGAAGGCACGATAACTATGGTGAGTGGATAAAAAAGCTGATGCAGCGTCGTCCGGTTAATATTGTGGCTATCGCGCTGGCCAATAAGATCGCCAGAATATCGTGGGTGATATTAACGGGTGAAGAAAAGTTCAGGGTGACGTCGTAATTACAGAGTAACGGAGTCATTTTTAGTTTTATTGATCTTGCTAATTACGTGGGAAAAGTGAGATGGGAGA
>NZ_VCDP01000139.1:0-308 GCF_033949345.1 Xenorhabdus littoralis | reverse complement strand
AAATGAGGATTATATGTATCATAATTCGGGTTATGATCGTCTACTTTCAATCCACGAGAATCATAATATGCTTTTCTCTTTTTGTTGTTATACATTTCTTCAGTGATAAATCGTTCTTTATCATACGTCATTTCTAGCTTTCTAATATAACCCTTAATAGAACGTTGAATATTACGTCTCTTAAATAATTTATTAAAAGCTTTATTGAATCTATCAATCTCACTTTTTACCATATCAGCTTTAATATTTGGAGTCGTCAACGTTAAAAAAAGAAACTCTTTCTTTTCCTCAATCTTGATTGCTTCCAT
>NZ_VCDP01000138.1:0-10173 GCF_033949345.1 Xenorhabdus littoralis | reverse complement strand
GGAAATGCTTGACCGCTACAACAGGGCGCAGGTCTGGATATTGAACCTTTCCCGCAAACCTATCTGCGCTTTAGTCCGGTGGCTAAATCTGCCGAGGTGTTCGTAAATCGAAAGGTTATTCGTCACAATGGCGATCCGGTGCTGGCGTGGGCAATGTCCAATGTGGTGATGGAAACCGACGCGAACGCCAATATCAAACCGAATAAGAAGAAATCCGCAAACAAGATTGACCCTGCGATAGCGTTCCTGATGTGTTTTGGCACATGGCAGATTGAGCATGAAGGGTTTGCGTTTAGCTTAAGCGAGGAACAACAACAGCGATTGGCTAACTTTGACGGCATTTAGTTAATTCATGGACTTTACTTGTTTCTATTACTGAGAAAAAATTATTAATAATTAACTAACTATGATGTTTGGTATTTCAACCATCTTTATAGAATATCTCACCTTTATAGCATCAAGTTTTATCAGTTATTTGATAGATTTTATTATTGACCATCTGTTATTTTGTGCCATTCTGCTATCAAAGCATACAACTTACCAAATATTAACCAGCTGAATTTAGCCAAGCCGTACTCTCCAGTATTGATGAACTGATTTTATTGATGTTCACAGGCGGAGAAGTATCCCACCGCCTCATATTGCCAAAGATATATCCAATTAAACCTCTTTGGCTTAACTAACAATCTACGTTGTTAATACATGAGGAATCAATATGAGCATTCAAAATAAGAAGCGTACAATAAAAACGTTATCTGAAGATGAATTGGCGTTAGAACTGGAAAAACATGCTGTAACTATTGATATATTATATCCTATTGGGATTGTTACATTTTTTGCTCAAAGTAAAGATCCAAATATCCTATTCCCTGACACAGTCTGGAAATATATTGGTGAAAATAAAACTATCAGACTGGGAGCTTTAGATGGTTCCGATATTTTATCAATAGGAGGAAATGATACTATCACACTGAAAGCTTCGCAACTCCCTCCTCATAATCACTCATTTTCAGCTACAACAGATTCATTTGATTATGGAATAAAATCAACCAGTGTTGCGGGTGATCATAAACATGCTACGGCATTATCATATGATAAAAGTCAGGAACCTGTATGGGGTGGGTATATTCAGAAAGGAGTATCAATTATCGGAGCTAAGTATACAAATGATTATAAAGTTGCATACACAGATACTCAGGGCAATCATGCTCATTCTGTAAATATTGGTGCCCATCACCATACTGTTTCTGGAACAACATCAAATACTGGTAACAGGGAAATAATCAATATTACCAATGGTTATATTATGTTGATGGGATGGTATAGATTAGAATAAAGAACTTTGTGTTAGCTGGGTACCTAACTTTCGAAGCACTTCATTGGGGCGGTTTTCCACGTCCCTTCTGCTATTCTCTACCTCAAATAACTCTTCCGTTCTCTATTGATATCAGGGATAAACCGCCTTGTCCTTAGCAGCTGTTTCCCGTGAAGCGGGACTCAGTTCATCAACATTAGCGAATACACTTTCTCGCCCGTGGCCTAAAGGCGAATGGATTATCGCTAACTATCTTGAAATACATCCCTCTGAAATTTGGCCTAGCCGTTACTTTGATTCATATGGTCAACTTATTGAGCGTAAAGTACGCAATAAACCATTGGAATAATCACCCATCTGTTTGTTATTTATCTGGGCGTCTTAATGTTCAAGGAATGTGATAAGTGTCACAGAGGGAAATACGAGAACGCTTCATTACCGTAGCGATGTTAATCGGTTATACATAATGCTACTGCCAGAAGGTATCCTATGGGTATCCTAGAAAAAACTAAGGGGTCGCACTTTTGATGCAACCCCTTGATAATTCTGGTGGCCCCTGCTGGACTTGAACCAGCGACCAAGCGATTATGAGTCGCCTGCTCTAACCACTGAGCTAAGGGGCCGTTAGAGTGAGAGGGATTATACGGTACAGTTTGGTCTTAGGTCTAGCCCCCTAAAATTCATATGCGTGTTTTATATACAACGATCAGTATATTTTCATATTATTTAAGAATTCTATGAGTAATCTTGAGCTATTCTGGTGATATCTGTCTATTTTTTGATAGATTTTATGATTAATTAGTATACTTTGTTGTAGCCTGATTAAGGTATTACTGTTTTAGTTTATACGTTCCATAGTTCCATATTTTTACTGTTTCCCATAATACACTTTGTGAGTTGATATGAATAATCATAATACTTCAGTACACATTTTAAACCATTTAAGACTTGAAGATTATTTTTACTCATCCATAAGTCAGATCCATCAACATGTTAGCGAACATGTGTGGGCATATGTGACGGGGATAAATAGTCCGCTTTTTAATTTCTTGTTGGTAACCAAGGACGATCCGAGTGTCGGTAAAGCGTTAGAAACGGGTATTCGGTTAATGGAAGAAAGGTGTGAACAGCCTTTTAGTATTGTGACTGCTGGAGGATATAAACATATTCAGGAGATGAGTAGTCAAGCTGGGTTTGTTTATGATACCGAAAGTTTACTGATATCAATGCGGCTCGATCTTGAAAATTGGCAGATAGAAGATAGTTTGCACAGTGAGCATGATGTCAGGTGCGTCAATCACTGTTTAGTCGATTGGGCGACACCAATAGGTAATGCTTTTAATGTAGGACAAGATATTGAATCACAATACCAGAAGTGCCATGAAGCAGCACTTCTGGCCGGAAAACAGTTTCAGCACTATGCATTATATGTCGATGAAAAACCAGTAAGTGCAATAACGCTATCACGAGTGAAGGATCGTGCTCGTCTTGACGATCTTGGGACTTTAGTCGACATGCAGGGTAAGGGATATGCTACAGCCTTGATGCGTCATGTTTTGAGTGAATCTAAACGACAGGGGGTGAAAGAGTGGTATCTTGATGGTGTTCCAGCAAGATGTCCATCATACGCACGTATGGGATTTAATCCACTGTTTAAACATTATGCATTCTTCCGCGAATAATGTGCAATCGTTAATAAAAAAGCGTCTGCCGGAACAGACGCTTTTTCAGGTTTATCAGCAAATTCTTTGATTAGTCATCAAGGAAGCTGCGAAGTACTTCGGAACGGCTTGGATGACGCAGTTTACGTAGTGCTTTCGCTTCAATCTGACGAATACGTTCACGGGTTACATCGAACTGCTTACCTACTTCTTCCAATGTATGGTCGGTATTCATATCGATACCAAAACGCATACGCAGAACTTTCGCTTCACGCGCGGTCAGGCCAGCCAACACATCGTTAGTTGCAGAGCGCAGGCTTTCTGAAGTTGCGGAATCCAACGGCAGCTCGAGAGTCGTATCTTCAATGAAATCGCCCAGATGTGAATCTTCATCATCACCCACTGGTGTTTCCATGGAGATTGGCTCTTTAGCGATTTTCAGTACTTTGCGGATCTTGTCTTCTGGCATCAGCATACGTTCTGCCAGCTCTTCCGGTGAAGGTTCACGCCCCATTTCCTGCAACATCTGGCGGGAGATACGATTGAGTTTGTTGATGGTTTCAATCATATGTACCGGAATACGGATGGTACGCGCCTGATCAGCGATAGAACGGGTGATTGCCTGACGGATCCACCATGTCGCGTAAGTTGAGAATTTGTAACCACGACGGTATTCAAATTTATCAACCGCTTTCATCAGGCCGATATTACCTTCCTGAATCAGGTCGAGGAATTGCAAGCCACGGTTGGTATATTTCTTCGCAATCGAAATAACCAGACGCAGGTTGGCCTCAACCATCTCTTTTTTCGCACGGCGGGCTTTTGCTTCACCGATGGACATGCGGCGGTTGATATCTTTGACCTGCTCAATGGTCAGACCGGTTTCTTCTTCGATATGACGTAACTTTTGCAGGCTACGAATAACGTCTTCTTGAATTTCCAGCAACTTATCAGACCATGGTTTGTTCATTGCTTTTGCAGCGGTGAACCATGTATCAGTAGTTTCATTGCCAGAGAACAGTGTGATGAAGTTTTTCTTCGGCATTTTGCACTGTTCAACACACATCTTCATGATTTGACGCTCTTGAAGACGTACGCGATCCATCATGGAGCGCATATTGTTGACCAGATAATCAAACTGTTTTGGTACTAAACGGAATTGTTTGAATACTTCAGACAGGGTCAATATTTCTGCTGCAGTATTTGGATGGCTGCGTCCGTGCTGCTTAATTGACTGACGGGTAACTTCATATTGTACACGCAATTCCTGAAACTTCTCGCGAGCCAATTCCGGATCGATGCTGTTATCATCTTCGCTATCAGAATCATCATCCTGATTTTCTTCATCTTCTTCTTCATCTTCGTCGTCGAGTTCTTTCTGAGGAAGTTCTGAACCAACGTGAGTAGCGGTTGGTGCGAGATCTTCTTCTGCATTCGGATCAACGAAGCCTGTGATCAAGTCGGACAGGCGGCTTTCGCCCGCTTCGACGCGATCGTACTGTTCAAGCAGGTAAGTAATTGCTTCAGGGTATTCGGCAACGGAGCACTGTACTTGGTTGATGCCATCTTCAATGCGTTTTGCAATGTCAATCTCACCTTCGCGAGTCAGGAGTTCCACCGTACCCATTTCGCGCATGTACATGCGAACAGGATCGGTAGTACGACCGATTTCTGATTCGACACTGGATAACACTTGAGCAGCCGCTTCCGCCGCGTCTTCATCGGTGTCGTTTGTGTTTTCTGCCAACATGAGGTCATCAGCATCAGGTGCTTCTTCCATTACCTGAATGCCCATGTCATTGATCATTTGGATGATATCTTCTATCTGATCAGAATCGACGATATCTTCCGGCAGATGGTCATTGACCTCAGCATAGGTCAGATAGCCTTGCTCCTTACCTCGGGTGACAAGTAGCTTTAGCTGTGACTGCGGGTTTTGCTCCATAAGACGGTATCCACACTTCAGAGTATTGGTTGGTGTCAGTCGGCGAAAAAATATGCCAACAATAACATTTTCGGGGGCGTTTTCATTGTATTGCCGCTGCCCTCAATAGCGGCAATGGTAGGGCTATCTCCCTACCTAATGCGGCATTTAAGCCGTGAATTCAGTGTCTGTGTTCTATGTATGTCGATTCAGAACCTGTTTCATCAAGCTATATTTTTAACATGCTTTATTGAGTAAGCGAGCTAAGTAATATAATCTTGCTGAGGCAGATTCTTATTTCCTCGTGCCGGACTCCGTAATTAACCGGACTTCTTCGCGCTCTTCTGGTGTAAGCCCTTCTGTTCTTTCTTTGGCCATCAGAAAATTAAAACGTTCATCAAGTGCTGACGCGAAAAGATGGTTCAGTGCATCGCTGAATGTTTTTTCAGCAATCTCTTCTACCTGTATATCGTTCCATGCAGCGAGTTTTTCAAGCTGTTTTGCGTATTTATTATCGCGATACTGCTCCAAAAGTTGCCCTGTGGTTAAACCTGGCTGGGCAAGGCACATGTCGACAAGCTCTATGAATAACGGTAATCCCGCTATCGGAGCAGAAAACATTCCCTGTAATGAAGGAACTAATGTCGCTAAATGCGGATTCTGCACCAGCAATGCGATAAGAATTCGCATTGTTGTTGGTTTCAGTTTTAGCGCCTGATATGTACCGGTATCTTTTTTGACAAGTTTTGCCAGAAATCGTTCCAATTGTGTTGTATCAGGTGTACCTAACCGATTCCCAAGTTCTTTAAGCAAATAGAGTCGCAGTGTCTCCCCTGGAATTTGACTGATCAGAGGCATAGCTAGCGAACTGAGCTTGGTTGTTCCTTCCGGGTTACTTAAATCAACCTGTGGTAATAATGATTCGAACAAAAATGCCGATAAGGTTAAGGCTTTTTCCATTCTCTGCTCGAATATTTCCCGGCCTTCTTTACGAATCAATGAGTCGGGATCCTCACCATCAGGCAAGAACATAAAACGCAATTGCCGGCCATCATTCAGATAGGGCAGCGCAGTTTCGAGTGCCCGCCATGCGGCATCACGACCTGCACGGTCGCCATCGTAGCAACAGATCACATTATCCGTTGTCCGGTAAAGTAGCTGAATGTGTTCGGCAGTTGTAGATGTCCCCAGCGAAGCCACAGCATAGTCAATGTCAAACTGAGCCAGCGCAACAACATCCATATAGCCTTCAACCACCAAGAGCTTTGAAAGCGTATCGTGGTTCTGCTGTGCTTCATAAAGACCATATAACTGGCGCCCTTTATGAAAAATTTCTGTTTCCGGTGAGTTCAGGTATTTAGGAAGTGCATCTCCCAGTACCCTGCCTCCGAATGCGATTACACGACCACGGCGATCGCGGATCGGGAACATCACTCGTTCGCGGAAACGATCATAAGTGCGGCCATTATCGTTAGTGACCAACATTCCCGCATCGTTTAGTTGTTTGCGATCTTCAACGTTATGGGCAAACCGCTTCAGGGCATTATCCCATCCCGCAGGCGCAAAACCGATAGCGAAACGTTGGATTATTTCTTCACTAAGTCCACGTTGAGTCAGATATTGCCAGGCTGGCTGAGCTCCGGGCGCATTCAGTGACTGCTGATAGAAGCTGTTGAGCTTCTCCATCAGCTGATAAAGATTTTGCCTCTGGTGACGTTCGATTTGACCGCCGCCGGAGCCTGCTTCATAGGGAACTTCCAGCCCGTGCATTGCTGCCAGTTCTTCGATCGATTCGACAAAATCCAGCCTGTCGTAATTAATCAAAAAATCAATGGCATTGCCATGAGCACCACAACCGAAGCAATGGTAAAACTGTTTATCGCCATTAACAGTGAATGAAGGGGTTTTTTCGTTATGAAAAGGACAACACGCTTGATGATTTTTGCCTTTCTTTTTGAGAGGCACCCTGACATCGATCAAATCAATGATATCGGTTCTTGCTAATAAGTCATTGATAAATGCGCGTGGAATTCGTCCAGCCATAAGCCCTTTTACGCCTGTTGATGAACGAGAATAAGCCGCGCTTTCTCTGGGAAAGCACGGCCTTTAACTGCAGTAGTTTGTTAATACAACCACTAAGCGGATTGACCGCAAGGATTAGTACAAACGAGTGCGGCGTGCGTTTTCACGAGCTAGCTTCTTAGCGTGACGCTTAACAGCAGAAGCTTTAGCGCGTTTGCGCTCAGTCGTTGGTTTTTCATAGAATTCACGACGACGAACTTCTGCTAATACGCCTGCTTTTTCGCAAGAACGCTTAAAGCGACGCAGTGCTACGTCAAATGGCTCGTTTTCACGTACTTTAATTACTGGCATGTGCCTTTCACCTCAATAGAAATCGGGTTTTTCGCTGGCGCGATAGTGCCAGCCGTCTTTAAAATGGTGCGGAATTTTACTTCAATGAACACGGCTTTGTAAAGTGCCGAGACAAATTGAAACCTATAACACCACGGATTATAGGATGCTTTTCGTATATAAAAAAGCAACCCGACGCCAGAGTTATTAACATTAACCACACAGGATTTTCAAGTAGGGCATTGATTATAGACTAAACAGAAAAAATAGCCAGCATGTAATCGTTATAGTGGCATGAATGCTGAATCCGTGAAGTATATAAATAGGCAGTATTACATAGAGTATTATGTAGATAATGTTACACTGGCGCCCGTTGAGAGGAATACTAAGGTGTATGTCCTTCATTTCGTTGAAACGAAAAGCAACGAGACGAATAGTAAATAACGAGACGAAGACGAAGAAGACGAAATAGTGCAATGCGAGTTTTAGGTATAGAAACGTCTTGCGATGAAACCGGAATCGCAATTTATGATGACAAAGCCGGTCTACTAGCGAATCAATTGTACAGTCAGGTCAAGCTACATGCTGATTATGGCGGTGTTGTGCCTGAACTGGCGTCCCGGGATCACATTCGTAAAACGGTTCCCTTGATTCAGGCGGCTTTGCAGGAAGCGGGCCTGACGAGTAAAGACATTGATGCGGTTGCTTATACTGCGGGGCCTGGTTTGGTCGGTGCGTTGCTGGTCGGGGCAACTATCGGGCGTTCACTGGCATTTGCGTGGGATGTGCCGGCTATTCCTGTGCATCATATGGAAGGGCATTTGCTGGCTCCGATGCTGGAAGAAAATAGCCCTGAATTTCCTTTTGTTGCCTTACTGGTTTCTGGTGGTCACACCCAGCTTATCAGCGTGACGGGTATTGGTGAGTATAAACTGTTGGGCGAATCCATTGATGACGCAGCAGGTGAAGCTTTCGATAAAACCGCTAAGTTGCTCGGGTTGGATTATCCGGGAGGCCCTCTGCTTTCCCGTATGGCGCAACAGGGTAAAGCAGGACGTTTTGTTTTCCCTCGTCCGATGACAGATCGTCCGGGGCTGGATTTCAGTTTCTCCGGTCTGAAAACATTCGCTGCCAATACGATACGCAATAATATCCGCAATAATATTCACGGCAATGATACTGCTGAGGATGAACAAACTAAGGCGGATATCGCCCGTGCTTTTGAAGACGCAGTGGTAGATACCTTAGCGATTAAATGCAAACGAGCATTGGAACAGACAGGATTTAAGCGTCTGGTGATGGCCGGGGGAGTGAGTGCTAACCGGACATTGCGAGCAAAAATGCAGGAATTGCTGGAGAAGCTGGGAGGCGAAGCCTTCTATGCCCGCCCGGAATTCTGTACTGATAATGGTGCAATGATCGCACTGGCTGGCATGATCCGCTTGCAAGGCGAAACGACGGGGGAGTTAGGCGTAACAGTGAAAGCCCGTTGGCCGTTGGCAGATCTGCCTGCATTGAAAAAATGACAATCAATTCATTGCGCTATACAGATTGAGCACCATAATGGTGCTCAATAGGGAATTACGTTTTGAAGATCCAGCTAAAGTACCGGGAGCTTGCTTAGTTGAACCAGCTACTGGATTTCTTCTCGCGAGCCCTGCCTTCGCTTTCCAACAGAGCTTTGCCACCGGTTGATAAATTACGGTTAACATCAGCTTCAGATTGGATAACATCCGTTTTTGCTGCTTGAGTTTTCAACTCTTGGTCAATGTAATCGTTTTCACGTTTCACTCTGGCTGAACGTTTCTCCAGTTCGAGTTTTTTCATCTCGATTTCGAGTTTGCGCAGTTCATCCTCATAATCCTGATCGCGTTTTTTATCCACTTTTGCCTCAGCGATCACTTTTTGTTTTTCAGCAGCTCGAATCGCTTCTTGCTTCTTGATTTTGTTTGCTCTGGCAGCCGCTTCTTTTTGTTTTTTTTCTCTTTCTGCTCTGGCTGCTCGTTCTAATTTAGCCTGTTGAGCTTCGTGTTGTCTTTGCTCTTCTGCTTTTCCTTCATTTTCAGCTTGGGCAATTACAGCAAGTTGGTCTTGAAGAGATGAAGCAAAAACGGGTGTGGACAGAGTGACCAGCAAAGATGAAATCAGGATTCCCTTAACCATATCGTTTACCTATTTATTATTTTTTATCAGGGCAAGTCGCATTTGGTTGAATGCGCGTTTCATTTTGTTTGGTGGTAATAACGAGAGCCACTCCCGGGGTGAACTGGCATATGCGGCCAACCTGAGTAGAAGTGTAAATCTTATTTTTTTCTTTGTAGGTCAGGGAAACGCCTTCAACGATGACTTTATCATTTACCATTGAGCCGGCGGCTGCACCAAGGGCACCACCACCTATGGCTCCGGCAGCAATACCTGCATGAGAACCTGTACTACCTGCGTTATAACCTACGACACCCCCTGCGACAGCACCAAGAATGGCGCCAAATGTTTGGGCTGCGTTTTTATTTGATTTATTTTCTACCGCGATTCTGGCAGGAAGAACAGAAATAAGATTGACGGTTTTTGTTTCTTGTTTTCCGTTTAATTGCGTTGTGTCATAAACATCTGCTGCAAATGAATCAGCATTAGATTGGCATCCGCTGATGATAATTGCAAAGGCTGCGATTGCTGAGATACATAATGATTTAATTTTCACTTCTATATACCTAATACCTACTAAACTCCAAAAAGGAGGTAATAGTGCATTCTTTTATGATAAAGAACAATATTATATAAATCTGATATTCAATTGATTTAGGATGGGGCGTTATTTGATACTGAAGGGAAACTGAGGAGGCCTTGTTGACAGCGAAGTTAATCATTCTGACAGGAAGGAGTGTTTCAATCTCTCCTTCCTGCTTTTTTTATGGCTTTAGCCA
>NZ_VCDP01000137.1:0-3413 GCF_033949345.1 Xenorhabdus littoralis | reverse complement strand
GCGTATTCTTCAAACACCACTGCGGTGGCATCCGGGGTACGGGCCGCCTGTTGTTCGAACAATTCATGGATCAGGGCGTCCTGCGGGAAATCCGCCTGGGTGGCGTTGAAATTCATCAATTGCTGACGTTCAGCAGCAGGCAGAACCGGCAGGCTCAAAATAGATTGCTGGGATTCAGTTGCCAGTGCTTCAATCAGGCTGCTGATGGCCGTAACCAGATAGTTTGCCACCCGAGTGGGGTCAATCCCTGAAATAGTCTGAGCCACGAGATGGAAGCCTTCCCCTAAATCATCCACCGAGAGGGTCAATGGATAATTAGTACGCTCCTCTGTCGCCAACAAACGCATGCCATCCCAGATTGTATCGTCTGCGTCTGGCTGGCTATGGCGGTAGTTAAGCAGGGCGCTGAACAATGGCATTGGTGACGTCACACCACTGCAACGCTGGGCCAGCGCCAGAGGAGCCTGTTCATGCTCCAGCAATGTTGTGAGGTTACGGTAGGTGGCCTGTACCACTTCCAGTGCACTGCGACCGGCAAGGGATACCCGCAATGGCAGGGTATTAATAAATAACCCCATGACCCGATCGGCGCCGGCAGAGCCTTGCAGACGGCCCAACAGTACGGTGCCGAAGACCACATCATCACGGCCGCTGGTCTGTGCCAACACCTGTGCCCAGGCAACATGGAACATTACACTTGGGCTGATACCCAGACGGCGGGCCTGATTGCGGATCGCCCGGGCCTGTGTGGGATCTAGAGGTATATTAATTTCGGACACATCTTCACCGTCGCCTTGCACATTAAGCAAACCGAAGGGAGAGGTTGGTTCATCGACATCGGCGAGCTGCGTGCGGAAGTAATCCTCATGCACAGAAACCGGTACGCTCAGGGTTTGGGCGATAAAGTTGCGGTATGGCAGCGAATTGGGCAGTTCTCCCGTACGCCCCTGCAACAACAGGCGGATTTCAGCGATGATAAGTTCCAGTGTCATATGATCGCCGATCAGATGGTGGAAGCCCAAAGCCAACAACCACTCATGACTGGTCGGATCATAGGCAATATCGGCGGTCAGCAGCGGTGCCTGACTGAGATCGTGCCGACGCTGGCGTGGGTTGGTGTGGGTCTGTAGCTGAGCCAGCACATTCTCTGCGGAAACGGGCACAAAGGTGTTCACCGACAGGGATGCCTGACGCCAGACCACTTGTACGGGCTGGGGCAGTCCCTGCCAGCAGATGGCGGTACGCAGAATATCGTGGCGGTCGATCACTTGTTGCAGGGCACCAAGGAAAGCATCAAGACGTGTACGGCTATCAAAAGCCACCAGGCTGTTTAACAGATAGGTATCCCCTTGCTCCTGCAAGCGATGGTGGAACAGAATACCTTCCTGTAATGGGGCGAGCGGGTAGATATCCTGCACATTGGCCGCACCACCGGGAACGGTGTTGACAATGGTATCGAGCTCAGACTGGGATAGTTTCACCAGCGGTAACAGATCTGGAGTGAGGGTAATACAATCTTCGGTAATGCGATTAGGCGGTACGACGAAGACAGGTTTACCCTGATGTGTTTGTATCATCTGAGCCATTTCGATGAGCACAGGTGTGGAGAAAACACTACGGACATCAAGCAACCAACCAGCGCCACGCAATCGCTCAATCAGGCTGACCGCCATCAGTGAATGCCCGCCGAGTTCAAAGAAATGATCATGACGGCCGACACGCTCCAAGCCCAGCAGTTCCTGCCAAATCTGCGCCAGCAGGGTTTCCAGTTCGCCCTCAGGTGCTTCATAACCCCGCGTTGCCACGGCAGACTGCTCAGGGTCGGGCAGCGCCTTACGGTCAAGTTTACCGTTAGGGGTCAGCGGGAAAGTTTCCAGCGTCACAAAAGCGCTGGGCAGCATATAATCAGCCAGATGTTGCGCCAGTTGCTGGCGCAGTTCGGCCGGCACCAGTTCAACGCCGGACTGAGGCTGGAGATAGGCCACCAGACGTTTTTCTCCGGGAATATCTTCGCGAGCGATAACAACCGCTTCGCGTACTCCAGAGCATTGGGCGAGGCGTGTCTCGATTTCACCGAGCTCAATGCGGAAACCGCGCAGCTTGACCTGAAAATCGTTGCGGCCAAGGTACTCGATATTGCCATCCGGTAGCCAGCGGCCGAGGTCGCCGGTCTTGTACAGACGGGCATCTGGAACTGCTGAGAAGGAGTCAGGAATAAAACGCTCTGCCGTCAGTGCCGGGCGGTTGAGGTAGCCTCGGGTTACACCAGCACCACCAATGTGGATCTCACCGGCCACACCAAGAGGCACCGGCTGGCCTTGTGCATCCAGAATATAAATCCGGGTGTTGGCAATGGGTTGACCAATAGGAGGCGCTTTTTCATCCCGGACATCACACAGATAAAGTGTTGCACAGACGGTACATTCTGTCGGCCCATAGGCATTGATCATCCGTCGTCCCGACGCCCATCGTTTGACCAATGCGGGCGGGCAAGCTTCACCGGCCAAAACTAAAGTCATCAAGTCAGGCAGGTCGGCATCAGGCGCTAAGGCACTGGCTGCAACAGGGGGAAGAGTCACATGGGTGATCTCCTGAGTTTGCAGAGTCTTGAGCAAAGCCTCACCGGGCAACAAGGCTTCGCGGGATGCCAGAACAAGGCAGGCACCTTGACACAGTGTAGTAGCAATTTCAGAGATGCAGGCATCGAAGCTGAAAGAAGCAAACTGCAATAACCGACTGTCGGCTGTGATATGGAATGCTTCAATTTGGGTATTAATCAGGTTGCGCAGACCGCTATGTTCAACCATAACCCCTTTAGGCTGACCGGTGGAGCCGGAGGTGTAAATCACATACGCCAGATGGTGTGGGGTCAGCCCCCGTGCCTGGGTATCAGGGTTATTGTCCGCACAGGTATCGCAGGCCGGGGTATCCAGCAGCACCGTCGGCAGGTCGCTGCCTAATTTTTCAGTCAATGACATCTGGGTCAGCAGGACCACCGGCGCCGCATCTGCCAGCATATAGGCCAGCCGTTCGGTCGGATAGGTTGGGTCGAGGGGCACATAGGCGCCGCCGGCTTTAAGGGCTCCCAGCAGCCCCACCACCATCGCCGGACTGCGTTCAACACAGATAGCCACCCGATCATCGGGCTGTACGCCCAGTGCAATTAAATGATGCGCCAGCTGGTTGGCACGGCGGTTCAGATCACCATAGCTGAGTGACTGCCCTTCAAATAGCACAGCGGTGGCATCCGGAGTACGTGCAGCCTGTAGCTCAAACAACTCATGGATCAGGGCCGCTTGCGGGAAGTCACGCTCAGTGACGTTGAAGTCCGCCAGTAGCTGCTGGCGTTCAGCAGCGGGCACCACATCCACCGCCAGTGCCGGCGAATGTGGCGCATCCGCCAATATCGCGAC
>NZ_VCDP01000136.1:0-872 GCF_033949345.1 Xenorhabdus littoralis | reverse complement strand
AAAGGGGTAATGAACAGCCACCGGGCCCTGTGTAACCGTCTGGTCTGGATGCAGGCTGCCTATGGCCTGACCCCCGATGACCGGGTCTTGCAGAAAACCCCGTTCAGTTTCGATGTGTCCGTCTGGGAATTCTTCTGGCCCCTGCTCTGGGGTGCCCGTCTGGTGATGGCCCGCCCCGAAGGCCACAAAGATGCCGGTTATCTGGCCCGGTTGATTGAGACCGCCGGAATTACCACATTGCACTTTGTGCCTTCCATGTTGCAGCAGTTTGTCCAGATGATTTCGCCGGCGCACACCTGCGCCGCCCTCAAACGGGTGATTTGCAGTGGTGAGGCGTTGCCGCAAGAACTGCAACAGCGCTTCTTCGCACGTTTTGAGGCCGAATTGCACAACCTGTATGGCCCAACCGAAGCCGCGATTGATGTGACCTACTGGGCCTGTCAGCGCGACGATAAACGCCACTTTGTCCCGATTGGCCGCCCGATTGCCAATACCCAGCTCTATATTCTGGATACACAGGGTCAGCCCGTGCCGCTCGGTGTGGCCGGTGAAATCCATATCGGCGGGGTGGGGGTGGCCCGCGGTTACCTGAACCGTCCGGCCCTGACAGCGGAGCGTTTTATCCCCGACCCGTTCTCCACCGCCCCGGCGGCCCGGCTGTATAAAACCGGTGACCTTGGCCGCTGGCTGTCCGACGGCAGTATCGAATACCTCGGCCGTAACGACTTTCAGGTCAAGCTGCGCGGCTTCCGCATTGAGCTGGGAGAAATTGAAGCGCGCCTGACCCAGTGTCCGGGGGTGCAGGAAGCGGCCGTTATCGCCCGCGAAGATATCCCGGGTGACAAACGTTTAGTGGCCTATCTCCGGCCGCA
>NZ_VCDP01000135.1:0-1747 GCF_033949345.1 Xenorhabdus littoralis | reverse complement strand
TGATATTGGAAGTTGTGATAGTTAACTTCCGTCTGCTATGACAGCCCGAAGATATTAACGAATGCTTATGGTTGAATGAATTGATTACCTTTGTGTCGTGTTTCGTACAAATGGATAAAAATACCGCATTGAAACAATATTTTTTATTGCGTTCTGTGTGAATTCGTTATGGCTGCTGACTCACAGATTAAGCACTTTCTGATCAACGAATTGATTGAGGTAATGTAGTGTTAGTCATATGAAGGAATAACAACTATCAGGTAATTAAGCATACGTGAGGACAGGCATGGCTAAAGGTGTAAAAAAGAGCAAAAAATCACCAAAACTAAAACCCGTTAGATTCAAAGCCTTTAAAATTGAAAATAATTCAATAAGCAAATCTTCTAACGGAATTAGCTCAATCTTACGCTTGTTATTAGAGCAATCTGATTCAGTTGAATCACGATGCCTAGTACTTAGCCCTGAAGATCCCAAACAAGAACAAAACCTAATCTCTTATTTTCAGTATTCTGAACATAGCAAATCAATCCTTTGCACTATGTTAAAAATAGCTCCCGGCAATGAAATGGAGCATGTTACAAATGAATTGTTTAGAAAAAAATTATTCACCATGGATGAGATTGGAAAAACAAACATTGATACATCTGCAATATGCAAAGAATATTATTACTTTGCAATAAGTGATAATTATTTAGTAACAAATCAAGCATTGAATAGAACAATTCATAGTTTGCAAACATATCTCCGTTGGTTTTTAAATAATGAACTTATCGAATTCACTCCAGTCATTGATCTTAAAAATGAAACAAAAATCAAAGAAATTCTCTCCATAGAGGTAAAAGACCCTATTCATTCAAAAAAACAAAAAGCATTAAAAAATAAAGATGAAGATCCTAAAAATAATAATTCCTTGCAAACAATAGGTGAGAAAGTGATTAACTTGCCAAAGCTAGCGGTTGATGTATTAAGGAATTGCATGTCTGAAGCTAGAAACTTTGATGATATCCAATTAAGCCAATTAATATCAGCAAAGTTATTGATACAATTCAAGAAAAAACCAAAGAAGATGACGGATGAAGATTATGCATCAATATTAGGCGCCACCTTGAAGCCAATGGCAGCTCTTGATAGTATATCATTCAAGACAGCCAACGGAGCAAAAATGGTTAAGGGAAGTGAGTTGTTGAGGCTAAAGGTTGTCAATATCGAAATCACTGAGTCAGGAAAATTAGTTGAAAAACAAGTACTCCAAGAAATGGGTAGATTTATTGTAGATTTAGAAAATGAAAAAAATAGTTAGTTTGTTAGCTATATCATTAGGTTCTGTAGTCTGTTCATCACTCATCGATGCGCGGCCGGATAACTATCTAATATCTACTTTATATACTGTTGCTGGGATTATGTTTTCGATTGGACTTGGACTAATTGTCACCTTTAATATGTCTGGCGTCAGAAACAAAGCATTCATAAATGAAATCAGGATAAGTCTTAAAAAAGTTAGGGATTCATTTTTATTTTACTTCTCTATATCAACAATAGGGATACTATCAACGCAATATACTACTAAAAAAGATATTATTTTTTTTATAATTAATAAATTAAATATCGTTTTTAATGTACAAATGCTGATATGTTTTGTTATGTCCTTTTCCATTTTATTTTTCATTATCAATTTTTTAGATGTACAAAAATTGAATCATGATATCTTTGATAAGATAAATAGCGAACAATCAGAACCACCCGCATA
>NZ_VCDP01000134.1:0-343 GCF_033949345.1 Xenorhabdus littoralis | reverse complement strand
TGTCATCATCGCCTTCCCAATTAGCAGAACAAGCCAAATCCTATGCTTTGGGAAAAATTAACAGTACCGTTGCCTCCGAAGCCCAGAAATGGTTATCCCAGTTTGGGACCGCCAGAATTAATTTTGGTCTGGACAAAAAAGGCACGTTAGAAAATAACTCACTCGATCTATTACTGCCGATTTATGACAATAAAGCCGATTGGCTGTTTTTCTCCCAATTGGGTTACCGCAATAAAGACAGCCGGAATACCATTAACGTCGGGTTAGGCGGACGCTATTTTTATCAAAACTGGATGTATGGCCTGAATACCTTCTATGACCATGACCTCACCGGTAAAAACCA
>NZ_VCDP01000133.1:0-461 GCF_033949345.1 Xenorhabdus littoralis | reverse complement strand
CTGATTTTTCGTTTTGAAGGCGAACTGCCGCTGGATGATATCGGTGATGCTTTTATGCTGGGCTGTGTGCCGGCCATTCATCTGGAAAACCGGATCAGCCCGCCTATCCTGCTGAGTGCCGAAAATCACTCCTATCCTCTGCCGCTGGGCGATTCCGTAAAATTGTTCTGGTTACGTGATATTCAGGTGGTTCAACAACCCGATGATGACGCACAACGGGGCACCCCTTACCGCTATCTGCCGATAGAGCAGTTTACGCCCGCAGCGGAGCTGCTGGCCGGGGAGGAGCCGGATTATTTCTACTACCAGCTTCGCACCGAGCGTGATTTGCTGGATCGCATTCAACACCGGTTGCATTTTTTTGACCTGACAGGCAAACCGACTCGCGACTTACCTGAACTCGCGGTCGCCTGCGATTTTATCGGCTACCATGGATCCGCGATGGCTCTGGAGCAAGGCAC
>NZ_VCDP01000132.1:0-209 GCF_033949345.1 Xenorhabdus littoralis | reverse complement strand
CTGCCGATAGAGCAGTTTACACCCGCAGCGGAGCTGCTGGCCGGGGAGGAGCCGGATTATTTCTACTACCAGCTTCGCACCGAGCGTGATTTGCTGGATCGCATTCAACACTGGTTACATTTTTTTGACCTGACGGGCAAACCGGCTAATCACCTGCCTGAACTCGCGGTTGCCTGCGATTTTACGGGCTACCATGAATCCGCAATGGC
>NZ_VCDP01000131.1:0-4276 GCF_033949345.1 Xenorhabdus littoralis | reverse complement strand
CTGAGCGGTGTTCCGCTGTCAGTCACCCGTCGTCTGCTGAAGGACGCTGATAACACGGGTACCGTTGCCGACTGGCAGGGCAAGGATACCTCCGACTGGAGCGCCCTGCTGGACACTGAGACCCACACCACCCTGACCACCGCTGACGCCACGGGCGCGGTACTGACCACCACGGATGCGGTCGGTAACCTGCAACGTGTGGCGTACGACGTGGCGGGTCTGCTGAAGGGTAGCTGGCTGACGGTGAAAAACGGACAGGAGCAGGTTATCGTGAAGTCGCTGACATACTCGGCCGCTGGGCAGAAGCTGAGCGAGGAGCACGGTAATGGTGTGATGACCACATACACCTATGAACCGGAAACGCAGCGCCTGACGGGCATTAAAACGGAGCGCCCGTCCGGACATGCTGCCGGCACCAGAATTATGCAGGACCTGCGCTACAAATACGACCCGGTGGGCAACGTGCTCAGCGTGCGCAATGATGCGGAAGAAACCCGCTTCTGGCGCAACCAGAAAGTGGTGCCGGAGAACACCTATACATACGATAGCCTGTACCAGCTAGTCTCCGCCACCGGGCGTGAGATGGCTAATCTGGCCCAACAGAACAGCGCTTTACCTTCCACCATGATTCCCTTTCCATCAGACGATAGCATCTTTACTGCTTACACCCGTGCTTACACTTATGATACTGGTGGCAATCTGACACAGATACGCCACTCAGCTCCGGCCACAGGCAACAATTACACTACCCGTATCACGGTCTCGGATCGTAGTAATCGGGCGGTGCTGAGTTCGCTGACAGAAGATGCGACAAAGGTAGATACCCTATTTACGGCAGGCGGGCATCAGAATCAGCTTCAACCGGGACAGAACCTGCTCTGGACACCGCGCGGCGAATTGCTGAAGGTAGCATTAGTCATCCGTGAGGGACAGCCCTCTGATAATGAGATATACCGCTATGATGCAGCCAGCCAGCGCGTTATCAAAACAACCACTCAGCTGACGGGTGGCAGCATGCAGACACAAAGCACACTATACCTGTCAGGACTTGAACTGCGCACGACAACAAATGGTGAAACAGAAAAAGAGAAACTGCATGTTATTACGGTAGGAGAAGCAAGACGGTCGCAGGTGCGGATATTGCACTGGGAGAACGGTAAACCGTCAGAAATCAACATTAATGACCAGATACGCTACAGCTACGACAACCTTATCGGCAGCAGCGGTCTGGAGGTGGACGGCAGCGGTAACGTTATCAGTCAGGAAGAATATTACCCGTATGGAGGCACGGCGGTATGGATGGCCCGCAACCAGACAGAGGCGGATTACAAAACCCTCCGGTACTCAGGCAAGGAACGTGATGTAACGGGATTGTACTACTATGGTTACCGTTATTATCAGCCGTGGGCAGGCCGATGGCTGAGTGCCGACCCAGCGGGAACAGTGGATGGTCTGAATTTATTCCGCATGGTGAGTAATAATCCGATATCATTTTTTGATACTGATGGTCGGGTGAAAAAATCAGCAGAAGAAGTTTATGGTGAATATCAAGCGGAACACTCATCAGAAGACAGGGAATTTCCTTTCAGGATGATGACCGGAATTACTGACAATAAATTATCATTTTCATCAAAACAAGCTTCTCCCCAAAGCATGGGAAAGATACAAGATGTGAAGTTCACATTGCGCCATTATACCAGTACAAAAGAAAGCACACCGCCTTTTACCGAAATATCCACTAATATGGATCTGGTAAAAAAAGGTGTGAAAACATTAAAACGTTCAAGTGAATCGAATACAAATGACGACGACTGGAACCGATTGGGAAATACTGCCTTTACATTCTTCCTTTTGGCCATAGATGGTGAAGTGAGTGATAGAAAATTTTTATCTAACACGACGCACTACGCTGAATATGACTTATCTAATACCACGGAACTGAATGAATTATTTGGAGAAGGTACAGAGTTTTTCGCTTCCCCAGATTTACTGCATCATAAAGACCTTTCTGCGGTAAAAGCAGTGAAGGGTAAATTGACAGACTTAAAGTCACTGCTTATTGCTGCATCGAGTATACCCGCTGTACAAATTACTTCATTAAAAAGTAATCCAAAGGAATTATTAAGAAAAATAGATGAAAAATTCGGAAACTCACTCGAAATCAAAATTCCTGGCAACGTTAAAGTGAAAAAATGGAATAGTAAAAACAAATAACCTGAACTGCGTTTAAACCGTCACTAAGATACCCTTTTCCGAATAGGAAATATTCAGTGACGGTTTATTCTTTGCCGCTGGTGCACCATGGCACTTTGTGGTAACAGGTTATACCCAATCGATTTCAAGATACAGAATATCCGTTTTAATCTTTGGGGTTTTTATAAAATTCGCCAAGCTAGGGGAACAGCTTAGACTTTGTGTCCGGTTTTATCAGAACATTTGCTGCTACGCTGTATGACTGACTTGAATCGTTAAACTGAATCTCTGTAGAAGATCCTCCCATCAGATACAAATCACAAGTTTTACTATAAGGAATAACCTGTAGCATATGCCGTTCTGTCAATAGTGCTATGGTTGTTTTCATCTGCACTTTATCCAGTTCGATTTGTTCCTGTAATATCACATGAGTGCATACCACCGCACGATTAAATACTCCCACAGCGGAGCTATAGAGAAAGCGGTATAAATCAGCGGCATTTTTATCCAATATTTCAACTTCTTTGACTTTTTTGCGTTCTAAAACAATCTCCTGACAAAGGTCTATGCATTCCTCACAAATATAAACACTCGAACCAGCAACTAATGTGTTGGCCTCACTTTTGGATTTACCACAAAACGAACAATACGGTTCTACTGACATAACAACACTCTGACAATTAATGATTACCCCTATTTTAAAAGACAAATACAGAAGATAAAGGATGTATTTGTCTTTATATACTCTATAGCTAAATAAGCATTCAAATTGTTAGATCACTTCCTTACTCCTCGCGCCGCGAGGAGTAAGGAGTCTTCATGACCTGAGTGTACTGCTATTATGACATCTTATTTAGAAAGAAATCTGAAAAACATGACTAACACTAAATATAAATCCATAAAAAATTATAGCATTAATTATTTTTAACTTAATTACTGACATCTGGAAAAATATAAATTTTATTTTTTATATCATAAATGATGGAAAATTAATATTTACTCAATACCATTAGTGGGAGGTTCCCATTTGTTTTAATTTCAAGCTTATAATCTCCCTTACCTTTAGCTGAGTCACCAGACATAACCTGCTTATTGCTAAACTGTTTACTACTGTCTGTAAAATAAACGTAACTGTCATGTTGAAACATATAGTTCACAATATCAGAGACCCCCTTTAACTTGATTGCGAAATTGCCTTTTGGGCTGCTGATTTTCAGGTGCCAGAAGTCTTTCCGCACTTTCCCCCAATAGCAGAAAGTTAAACGTAGGCAAACACCCTCCCAACTGGTTGGCTCTCATTACTGTAATGCGACCTGCCGGAATTAATTGCGATTTGCCACTGTGCAATTCCAGACCATATTTATTCAGTCGGTTAAGCAATACCTTATATACCAATTTAACTTCAAGATGCTGGTTTACGATGATTAATAATCTTTTTAAATCAATACAATAAGAGTTATGCATCATGCATCTTGAAGTAAGGTGAGTATAGAAGCATTTTGCTTCGCTGAGATATTCAAAGGTAAATGGCATATCATCGGTGTACCTCACCATTTCTGCCCAGAAACAAGCTAGAAATAACATATGAATAATCAGCTAAGCGCCTAGATTGGTTTGCTCGTATTCTGATGAACAAATTATTTGATCTAGTATGTACCAATACAACTTATTATTCACTCTCAATATTCTGGTAATACACCTGCCGGATATAACGTCCCCGCCCATCACCATGTCCTAAATCCATTGACACCAGTGCCAGCGCTTCCCGCTCACTAAAACCCTGTGCTATGTAATGTACGCCTGATTGCTCGGCAAAATGGTAGCGCATGCTGTGTGGTGCTTGTTTACCCACCAGCCCGGCACGTCTGACCATGTAACGGTAACGATCTATCGCCTGATGGAGCGTGGGCTTATCAATTAATCTGCCGCTGCGCCCTGCCTGTTCGCGCTCGGCATAGGCAATAGCCTGTTGCAGGGCTTTCCGATCTAGTATGACCGCCTGCCTCGGCCGTCCGCCTTTGGTGCCAAACACCACCCGCACCGACGTGTGACCGTTCTCCAGCGCTCAGACGCGGATTGTCCG
>NZ_VCDP01000130.1:0-1149 GCF_033949345.1 Xenorhabdus littoralis | reverse complement strand
CTGCCGATAGAGCAGTTTACGCCCGCAGCGGAGCTGCTGGCCGGGGAGGAGCCGGATTATTTCTACTACCAGCTTCGCACCGAGCGTGATTTGCTGGATCGCATTCAACACTGGTTGCATTTTTTTGACCTGACGGGCAAACCGGCTAATCACCTGCCTGAACTCGCGGTTGCCTGCGATTTTACGGGCTACCATGAACCCGCGATGGCACTGGCGCAGGGCACGATCACGGTAATGCAGGAAGGTTCTCCTTCACATCTCAGCGTGCACAATATTACGCCAGTAACCACCGATCACCCACCGATGTTGCAGGATAATTCCGGCTGGCCGCTGCTGTCCTGCCTCGCCAGCCCGCCCGTTTTGTTGTTTACCACAGAGGGAATTCAGCATTTTCTCCGCCTGTTTGACTATTATGCCGAATTTAATCGCCCCCTGAGCCGCCATATCCAGCGGCATATCGACGGCATTATACAGGTGGAAGAGAGCCTGATTGACCGAATGAAGCGAGGCAACCCCATTCGGGGGCATTTGTTGTCACTGACCCTGAACCCCGATTGTTACGCTAATCCGGGAGAGATGTACCGTTTCTGCCGGTTAATTCATGAGGCTATGGCCTGTTTTGTCAGCCAGTCCACTTTTGTCAAACTGGATGTGTCTACCTCGGATCGCAAAGTTTTGTGGGAATTCAAAGAAGTCTATGGGGCACGCATGGAGATGTAATTTGGAAGAAATAATAAGGAGCAAAAAACCATGAGTATGCTGCAAACCTCAAAAAGTGGATTACGCTTTACTTTTCAGATAGCCGGCCTGCCTGAATCCACCTTTGCTGTGGGTGAGTTTTCCCTTCAGGAAGGGTTATCTGAACTGTTTACCCTCAACCTGACACTGGTTCAGTCCCTGCCTGACAACCCCTTTCGTCCAAAACCGGAAATCGATTTAACCACGCTGCTGATGCAGGAAGCGGTGTTGCAGGTGTTTAACGGGGAAATGCTGCAACGCAAAATTACCGGCATTATCTCCCATGCCGACTGGGCAGGTACCGATGGCAATAAAACGCTGTATACCGTGACGGTTCGTCCCGCGCTCTGGCGTCTGACGCTCAATCAGGACAGCCGGATTTTCCATCAGCAAAATGTGCCTGCCATCCTG
>NZ_VCDP01000129.1:0-16340 GCF_033949345.1 Xenorhabdus littoralis | reverse complement strand
TTAGCGGAAGAAGCCGCCCGTCGTGAAGCAGCAGAAGAAGCAGAACAGCAGCGTTTAGCGGAAGAAGCCACATTATCTAAAGAGCAGGAGCGTCCAACCAAAGAAGGTTTCTTTGCTCGTTTGAAACGTAGTCTGGTTAAAACTCGTCAAAATTTTGGCACTGGCTTTCTGGGATTATTCCGTGGCAAGAAAATTGATGACGATCTGTTTGAAGAGCTGGAAGAACACCTACTGATTGCGGACGTAGGGGTCGAAACTACCCGTAAGGTCATCACTAGTTTGACAACTCACGCCAGCCGAAAAGAATTGAAAGATGCAGAAGCTCTTTATTCTAAACTGAAAGAAGAGATGTCGGACATTCTGGCAAAAGTTGAGAAGCCTCTGGAGATTGAAGGCAAAATGCCTTATGTCATCCTGATGGTGGGTGTGAACGGCGTCGGCAAAACGACCACCATTGGTAAATTAGCGCGTCAGTACCAGTCTCAGGGCAAATCCGTCATGTTGGCGGCAGGGGATACTTTCCGTGCGGCTGCGGTGGAGCAGTTACAGGTCTGGGGTGAACGCAACAAAATTCCGGTCGTTGCTCAACACACAGGAGCCGATCCCGCTTCCGTGATTTTTGATGCCATTCAATCAGCCAAGGCCAAAGGTGTTGATGTTCTGATTGCGGATACCGCAGGGCGTTTGCAGAACAAAGCCCACCTGATGGAAGAATTGAAGAAAATCGTTCGGGTGATGAAAAAACTGGACGAAGATGCACCACATGAAATTATGCTGACATTGGATGCCGGCACAGGTCAAAACGCAGTAAGTCAGGCTAAACTATTCCATGAAGCTGTGGGATTGACGGGTATTTCACTGACTAAACTGGATGGTACTGCAAAAGGCGGTGTTATTTTTGCGATTGCCGACCAATTTGAAATCCCAATCCGCTACATTGGCGTAGGGGAAGGCATTGAAGATCTCCGTCCATTCAAGGCAGACGACTTTATTGAGGCTCTTTTTGCCCGAGAGGATTAACGATTAATGATTCGCTTTGAACAGGTCAGTAAAGCCTATCTGGGAGGGCGGCAGGCGCTGCAAGGGGTGGATTTTCATCTACTCCCAGGAGAAATGGCATTTTTAACCGGTCATTCAGGGGCCGGTAAAAGTACACTTTTGAAACTTATCTGTGGCATAGAACGTCCCAGCGCAGGCCATATCTGGTTTGCTGGTCATGATATCAGCCGGTTAAAATCCCGGGAGATCCCTTTCCTGCGTCGTCAGATCGGCATGATTTTTCAGGATCATCACCTGCTGCTGGATCGTACTGTATACGAAAACGTTGCCATGCCGCTGATTATCTCAGGAGCGAGTGCTGAGGACATTCGCCGACGCGTGTCTGCGGCACTGGATAAGGTTGGATTGCTGGACAAAGCGAAAAATTTCCCCATTCAGCTTTCTGGTGGAGAACAGCAGCGCGTTGGTATCGCCCGCGCTGTGGTGAACAAGCCAACGGTTTTGCTTGCGGATGAACCGACGGGAAATCTGGATGGTGAGTTATCTGAGGGGATCATGCGCCTGTTTGAAGAATTTAATCGGGTTGGTGTGACAGTGCTTATGGCAACTCATGATACTGCCCTTATTGAACGAAGAAATTACCGCATCCTGACCCTGAATCAGGGGCGTATGCAAGGGGGGCATCATGGTTAAGAATGTCCGTCATTCGGCGAAAAAAACACAGTCTTCCAAATCCATCAAATCAAAATCCCTGAAAGGCGGATGGCGCGCACAGTGGCGTTATGCGTGGAAAAGTACCTTGTCTGATATGTTTCGCCAGCCGCTGGCGACGCTGCTGACCATTATGGTGATTGCCATTTCCCTGACTTTACCGAGCGTGTTTTACATCGTTTGGAAAAACGTTAATCAGGCTGTAGTACAATGGTATCCCATTCCACAGCTCACGGTTTATCTGGATAAGTCATTGAATGATAATAGTGCCAAGCTGGTGATTGAGCAGCTAAAAGTGATGGATGGCGTGAAATCGGTGAACTATCTCTCTCGTGAAGACGCCGTAAACGAATTTCGTGCCTGGTCGGGATTTGCCAGTGCTCTGGATTTACTGGAAGAAAATCCACTGCCGGCGGTTGCCATTGTTTCCCCCAAACTGGATTTCCAAAGTTCCCAAGCATTGTCAACACTGCGTGATCAAGTCGCTCAAATTAAAGGCATTGAAGAAGTCAGGATGGATGATAGCTGGTTTGCCCGTCTGGCAGCATTGACGTCGCTCATTGGCCGGATTGCTGCCGTGATAGGCATCCTGATGGTGGTTGCGTTGCTTTTAGTCATTGGTAATAGCGTCCGCCTGAGCATCTTTAGCCGTCGTGAGACGATTAACGTCATGAAGCTGATTGGAGCAACAGATGGCTTTATTTTGCGTCCTTTCCTTAATGGCGGAGCTTTGCTGGGGATCTTGGGGGCGATTTTTTCCCTGATCCTCTCTTCCTTGCTGGTGTGGAAACTTGCCAATGTAGTCACGGAAGTGGCGAGTGTCTTCGGAACAAGCTTCCAACTGCATGGACTGGGATGGGATGAAGCACTATTGTTGGTCCTTATTTCAGGTATGATTGGTTGGATTGCAGCGTGGTTTGCGACAATCCAGCACTTACGTCGTTTTAGGCCCGAATAAAGGAATTTTCTGGTTATCAGGTGAACTTTTGGGCTAAATCACGGTCGAAATCATCGTTACAGATTAGTATCGGTATTCATACAATTTAGACGATTTGAATATGATTTCTACGATGGTAAAATGGCCATATCTTTGGCTTGAATAAATCGTCTTTATTTCGTGTATTCGGCTAAACTTAAACAGGCATCAATTGAATCTGATTTTGAGAGAATTTGAATGACAAAAGAAATGCAAACTTTGGCATTAGTTCCACAAGGTAGTTTGGAAGGATACATTCGTGCCTCCAATGCTTATCCTATGCTCTCCGCAGAGGAAGAGAAGGAACTGGCAGAAAGGCTGCATTACCAGGGAGATCTGGATGCAGCGAAAAAGCTGATTCTTTCTCACCTGCGCTTCGTTGTTCATGTTGCTCGCAGTTATGCTGGTTATGGTCTGCCACAGGCAGATTTAATTCAGGAAGGCAATATCGGCCTGATGAAAGCGGTTCGTCGGTTTAATCCAGAAGTAGGCGTACGTCTGGTTTCTTTTGCTGTTCACTGGATTAAGGCAGAAATCCACGAATACGTATTGCGTAATTGGCGTATTGTGAAAGTCGCAACGACAAAAGCCCAGCGCAAGCTGTTCTTTAATTTGCGTAAAGCTAAACAACGTCTGGGATGGTTCAATCAGGATGAAGTCGAGCTGGTCGCCAAAGAATTGGGTGTGACCAGTAAAGACGTCCGAGAGATGGAATCCCGTATGTCAGCGCAGGATATGGCATTTGATATGTCATCTGATGATGACAATCATGATAGCCAGCCCGTGGCTCCGGTGCTGTATTTGCAAGACAAGGCTTCTGACTTTGCTGATGTCATTGAAGAAGATAACTGGGAAAACCACGCTGCGGATAAACTTTCTGTCGCGATGGAAGGACTGGATGAGCGTAGCCAAGACATCATTCGCGCCCGTTGGTTGGATGATGACAACAAAACCACCTTGCAGGAACTGGCGGATAAATACGGTGTATCCGCTGAGCGTGTTCGACAGCTGGAAAAAAATGCAATGAAAAAATTGCGACTGGCTATTGAAGCGTAAATACACATACTCTTAATAATAAAAAGCGATAATTCATTTATCGCTTTTTTTATATGTGAAAAATGGCCCAGATCGATTTTTAGTGCCAGAGTTCAGTGTTATTCCGGTGTCAGTTTTATCAAATGGGTAAAATGGGGACAGTATAAAATGACAACAGTTTCTGCTTTGGGTGCCATTATTGCTCTGATTGTCGCGATTGTGCTGATATTGCGTAAAGTACCTCCGGTCTATGGCATGATGATCGGGGCACTGATGGGGGGCCTGATTGGCGGTGCTGATTTAGTTCAGACCGTAAACCTGATGGTCACGGGTGCTCAGGGTATGACAAATGCCGTCTTACGCATACTGGCGGCAGGTGTATTGGCAGGAGTATTGATAGAATCTGGAGCAGCAAACACCATAGCAGAAACTATCGTGAGTAAGTCAGGAGAAAAGCGTGCATTACTGGCCTTGGCGCTGGCGACTATGTTGCTGACAGCGGTGGGCGTGTTTATTGATGTCGCCGTGATTACCGTTGCTCCGATTGCTCTGGCAATTGCCCATCGTGCCGATTTATCAAAAATGGCAGTTTTGCTTGCGATGATTGGCGGAGGTAAAGCGGGAAACGTTATGTCGCCTAATCCGAATACCATTGCAGCATCAGAAGGGTTCCATGTTCCGCTGACATCTTTAATGGTCGCAGGAATCATTCCCGGCTTGCTTGGGTTAGTGATGGCTTACTATCTTTCTAATCGCCTGATAAATCGTGGATATAAAGTCAAGCATGAAGAGCTGACACTCACACAACAGGCAACACTTCCCTCCTTTATGGCAGCGATTTCCGCGCCTATTATTGCTATTTTACTGCTGGCATTGCGCCCGATTGCCAATATCACTATTGATCCCTTGATTGCATTACCGGTGGGAGGACTTGCTGGTGCGATTATCATGGGGCACTGGCGTCAATCGAACAAATTTATCATTTCTGGTTTGAGTCGTATGTCACCTGTCGCCATTATGTTATTGGGGACGGGGACACTTGCTGGCATTATTGCTAACTCCGAACTTAAAAATGTACTGATTGAGGGAATTACGACCTCTGGTTTACCTCCATACCTGTTGGCACCGATTTCGGGAGCTTTGATGTCAATGACTACGGCATCAACAACAGCCGGTACTGCGGTGGCATCAGCGGTATTTGCCCCGACATTGCTCGATTTAGGTATCAGTGCCTTGGCGGGGGCTGCGATGGTTCATGCGGGTGCCATTGTTCTCGACCATCTGCCGCATGGCAGTTTCTTCCATGCGACGGGAGGCAGTGTGCATATGCAGGTACATGAACGTTTGAAGCTATTGCCTTACGAAACATTGATTGGTTTCACGATTGCCGTCGTCTCAACTTTAATCTTTGGCGTATTCGGTTTTGCCGGCTAGCTATACCGGAAAATATACCGGAAAAGATACTGGAAAAGATGCCGGAGAAGATGCACTGAAGAGCAGAGGAACCCGTTATGAAAATTGTGATTGCCCCAGATTCATTTAAAGAAAGTCTGAGTGCCTTGCAAGTGTCACAGGCGATAGAACAGGGATTTCAAGAGATCTTCCCACAGGCGGATTACATCAAATTACCGATGGCTGATGGAGGAGAAGGGACAGTGGATTCGTTGGTTGCTGCAACGGGAGGAAAACGCGTCTCATGTACAGTCACTGACCCTTTGGGGCAGCCGGTTGAGGCATTTTTCGGCCTATTGGGGGATGGAAAAACAGCAGTAATTGAGATGTCTGCCGCTTCTGGTTTGCATTTAGTGCCAATAGAACAACGCAATCCTTTGATAACGACGAGCTATGGAACAGGTGAGCTCATTCTGGCTGCATTAGAGCACGGCGCGCAGAAAATGATTTTGGGCATCGGAGGTAGCGCGACCAATGATGGTGGTGCTGGCATGATGCAGGCACTTGGTGCGGAACTATCGGATGGAGATGGTCGTATCCTGCCATTTGGCGGAACAGCCTTAACGCGATTAGAAAGCATCAACTTAACGACTCTTGATCCCCGACTTAGTCAGATTGATCTCACCGTGGCTTGTGATGTGAATAACCCACTGTGTGGTGAATTTGGCGCATCAGCGGTTTTTGGCCCACAAAAAGGAGCGACGGCGGAGATGGTTAAAGTACTGGATTCTGCATTGCATCATTATGGAATGAAGATTGAAGCCCTGACAGGCAAAAATGTAATCAATGAGGCCGGAGCCGGAGCGGCTGGAGGGATGGGGGCATCCTTGCTGGGATGTCTGGGTGCGAAATTACAGCCAGGCATTGAAATTGTTATTGATGTCTTGAAACTGGAAGAGATTGTTCAGGGGGCCGATCTGGTCATTACGGGGGAAGGTCGTATAGATAGCCAAACCATACATGGTAAAACACCCATTGGCGTTGCCCGTGTTGCCAAGAAATTCGGTATTCCGACCATCGCCTTAGTGGGGGGAATGAGTCGGGACTACCATGTTGTCCATCCACATGGACTGGATGCGGTATTTTCCATTGTCCCCGGCGCTTGTTCCCTTTCTGATGCCCTTGCCAATGGTGCAGATAACCTGCGGGTAACAGCGCGTAACATTGCAGCGGTTTGGCGTATGCCTCATCCAAGATCATAAAAATCAATTTAATAAAGTAAATCAAGTTGGCTTGGTTCCCCCGTTATTTTTATAACACCTGAACTCAGTCTTTCAAATTCAACTTGATATTTTGCTACATTAATTCCCGTAACAATATTATCCAAATAAGAATATGCAACTCTGACTGATTTGTTTTTAGCCCATTCAGGCAATGACTTTATATAATAACTAAAAATAACAAATCCTTTTTTTTCGTTTATATAGGTAATGCTATCAATATTTTTCACTATGATTCTGCCATAACAGAGATCACCATTCCTTTTAAATTCTTTTGAGCCAAGAGGGGTTAAAGACCATATTTTCTTATGTTCTTTCATTTTGGGTTCTACTAATCCAGCATCAACAAGAGATTCCATTTTTGCATTAATCCATACAGAATCTCCATTATTAATTGAAACAGGCCACTGAGTCTCATCTAGACATAAAGGAGGTTGATTATCAAGAACCTTTTGTATTTTATCCATATATTCATACTCATTAATAGCATAGCAAAAACCAGATAAAAAGAATGATAAAACAAAAATAACAATTCTCACAATTTTCCCTCCAAGTTAAATTCTATAAAAGCATCATCGACACTTTTATATTTATTTTTAGTAGTATAAGAATTGGTATAATCCCAGTAAAAAGCGGAAACACCAGGTATTTCATGATTAGTCTTTATATCATACCTGCTAAATTTAACAGGTAACTCATCAAAAATATTATCGTCTGTTAATTTATTATGTATTTTATGGGCGATAACCATATAATAATATCCATTTTCTTTACGTAATTCATAATCAGTTATTTTTATAGACGATGCCGACAATCGGAAATCAAACCAAGTAAAACCGACATCATGTGGAATAGGAACAATATTATAACTCCCATTTTTATTTTTGATGAAAATGGTTAACGTATTGCTAGGGTGAGAGGTATTATTATCAAATTCAGCATGAAAAATGGCGTCTTTTATGCCATCACCATTCAAATCTATAAAATTCATTCCATCCTTAAGCACAACCTTAGAACTACCATGCGCAAAAATGTCAAATGATAAAAAAACAAATAACATAAAAATTATCTTAATTTTCAATTGGGTGGCTCCTGGCTAATCTAAATCCGATGTCGGGCATAAAAAATCCTGCGCTATGGTTATCACAACTTGCCAAAGTAGTTGAATGAGAAAGATAACTTCCCCCACAGAAATAATACATCTTAACTTTGTCTAAATTATAACTATCATAAACCCATTCAGAGACATTACCACTCATGTCATATAGCCCTAAAGCATTGGGCGATAGTTTACCAACAATTTCTGTTCCAAAATTATTAACATTAAATTCAGGATACCATGCAACCTTTTTGGCGTTATCACTACCGGAATGACGGTATCCATATTGACCAGACTTTAATGCCGGTTTTCCGCCTCGTGCAGCAACATGCCATTCATTTAGGGTAGGTAAGCGATATCCATTAGCCTGTTTATTTATGCGTATATCTATATTTTTAGCATTTTTTCGGATGGGGTGATCATCCTTTTGTAAATATACAGGGGTTAAGTTTGATTTTTCACTCAACGCATTGGCGAAAATGACAGTATCCAACCACTCAATATTTGTCACCGGATGTTTACCTTCATCCTGTTCAGGAGGAAGGCAGTCTTCATAAGTGGCGCCATTGCAGCCATCATGAAACTCATAACCATTCAACATTGCCCATTCATATACTTCTTGATATAGAGAATAAGTGACTTCATTTTTCATAATATAAAAAGAATTTAACTCCACATTTGAATGTGATATGTAGTCTTGATTTCCAAAAACAGTACCAACATAAAAATTTCCACCTTCAACAAAACTTTCACTAATATCATTACTTGAATATGCCTCAAAAGACATAATAAAATATAAAAATAAAATCATGTATCGCATATTACCCTCATAAAATTTCAATATTTCCTTTAGGGAAGGAACAGCATGCCAGAGTATACCCTAACGAAATATCTTCCCGAGATATTCCTCCAGAGTGATCAAGATGAACCTCCCCAGAAATAATTTTTACTTTACATTTACCACAATGCCCAGCAGCACAATGGTATTTTAATTTAATATTGTTTTTGTATGCGCATTGTAAAATTGTTTCATTTGACTCGATATCAAATGTATTCTCACCCATTTTTAATTTAAAAACATTATCTTTCACTTAATACTCCTTCTAATTCTTGATATTATCTCTTTTCTTATGATTGCATTCTCTCTCATAAACGTATCTATAGATACAGCATTTTCATTTATTCTTCTTAACAAATATGGTAATGATTTATTAAATGGCCCATATGGTAAATATTTACATACTTTAGCACCATTGTTTACCAAATTAGATGAAATATGATCCCCAATACCGTATAATTGTCCAAACCAAAATGTTGTATGTTTTAATATATCTTCGTTCAATATGTTTGATATGCTTACCTCATTGTGAGTGGCGAAGAAAGGAGAAAAAAAACTGATATTCTCTGAAATGTATTTTACTGCAACATTATAGTTATAATCTGTTTCTTCTTTTTTTGAAAAAAAAGAGCCAATTGATCTTTCATGATTTATGGTCTCTTCTTCTAAATATGCACCTCTCACAAGTTTTACTCCTACTTTAATTTTGTTATCAATTGCAATAGCATGGAGATTTTTTAAAAGGCTAAGAGATTCCTTTTTATAACATTGTATGGTTAATGTTATAATTGGCCATTTTTTATTATAGTTAATCATGCTATTTATTGCAATTTTATCAACTGCGGATTGTATCCAAGATTGTTCTGCATCAATCATTATGCGAACAGACTTCTTATTCGCATAAGAGAATATTTTCTCATAGCGAGCTAATATTCGATCCCAATCGGTTGAGTTTTTTTCTAAAAACGTCCTGCTTTTTGTTTTTTCCTCATAAATATGAATGGCTCCTAATGACGATGGTTTAATAACAACGTAAGGTATCTTTTTTTCATTACTTGCAAAGTTAATTAATTTTAGTGTTGACTCTACTGCATCATCAAAAAATTGTTCATTATCTTCTCCTTCTATTGCGTAATCTAATACACTGTAAATATTATTTTCACCTAAAAAATTGACAATCGCCTTAGCTTCATTTAGAGTCTCACCGCCAAAATATACGCTATTTAAAAATTTTGTGAAAAACTTTATTTTCCTATTAATGGTGAAATTAATTAACCATAAAGATATATTCTTTGTGAATTTATTTGTAAGTAATAATGTTACAATGAATTTAAGGGAAAGTGTTAGAATGCTGTATCTTGAATACAATGATATTTTTTCTTGACTTTTCAATAAACTCTCCATTTTTAATATTAGCCGAGCTAATGCCCGGCTTTTTATTAATGATATTAGATATCTGCAGTTTGCCCGCGGTAAAGGCGACGAATAATATTGTCGTCGTTAAACTCTTCCCTTTCATGAATAACTCTTCTGTTATCCATTATAATTAAATCCCCATCTTCCCAATAGTGTTTATAATAGTAACGAGGATTTTTCATAAATGTAGTAAGTTCTATGAAGAACCTCTTTGTTTCCTCTGTTGTAAATCCAACAATCCTGGGTTCCCAACTAGCGGGCTGATCTTCATCAAATGGGAAATATATCAGCATTTTTCTTACCCATCCAAGATCAGTAAATACAGGAACTTTAAACCATCCAGCAGGAGAAACATCTACATAATATCCATATTCTAATACCTTGACTTCAAAGGTTTCATTCTCTAGTACCTTCAATAAATGGTCAGGCATCTCCTTGCACGCGAGAACATGGTCACAGACAGTAGTTGCACCACGAAATTTCATATTTTTTATTTCTACTGCGTATAAAAAAACTTGGTCTACTTGAGACAACAATAACCCACCATCGGCATGAAATGGTAGTTGCCCTCGTCCAGTAACAATCTTCCCTTTTTCTCCTTCAAGCTTCAGTGTGTCACGATAACCAAAACCAACATCGATCTTCTCATCCGCATATTCAACTATTGTTCCATATTTACTGTATATATCACGGAATTCATTAGCATCAATTTTAAGTTTATTGACTATGACAAAACCTTGGCGCATAAGAAGGTTTTTGATTACTTCAGTGTCTGTTTTAAGAAAGTCATCAGCATTAATTTTGGCACCAAAACCAGATTCCATTATTGGTGACCATTGTAAATTATTATTCATATAATTCCCTCGATTAATATTTTTCACCAAGTACATTTTTGAAGTGCTTTTGTGCATCTCTGGCACCAAACGAATTTTTATGGACTAGTTTCGATTCTTGCCTGCATTTTTCCAATGCTTCAATAAACCTATTATTCATGAATTTCTTTGTGTTTGAATATGAAGTTTCTGGATACGTTGCAAGTAAGTTGGCTCGCTCTATTGCTTTCTCTAAAAGCATTTCTTTATCTGTTACTTGATTTACTATACTGTACTCAAGACATAATTCAGATGAGAGTTCTTCGCACTCGAATACAATTTTCTTCATTAGGTTATAACCATGTGTGAAGCTGAGAATAGCTGCACCAACAGAACAACCGATACCATGTTTTAGCTCAGGCATTACAAAGTGAGCTTCATTCGACATAATCCTCTGGTCAAACATCATAGCAAATTGAAATCCCATTCCTATAGCATAACCATCCACTGCCGCTATTGTTGGTTTCTTTACGTTTAACACAGCACTATATAGATCAATAACTCGATCTATCCAATTTTCTACATTTTCTCCCGTTAATTTCTTGACTTCATTGAAATCACCTCCTGAAGAGAAGGAGCGATTTTTACCACCATAAACAACGATAGCTTTAATATTAGTATCTAAATCAGCTTTATTGAGTGCATCCTTAGTGACATCCTCTAGCTTTTCATTGAATGGATTGTGTCTGTTTTCATGATTCAGAATCAAGACTCTGACTGAACCAAAATCCCTCTCTATAATCATGCTTAATTTCCCTTTATAATCTCACGTAACTTAGCTGGGTTAGCTTCTTCAAGTGTTAATCTGCCGGTTAAAAATTTTCTGTAGATAGCATAACTAAACCTTGTTTTTTCTTGATAGTTATTTACTTTTGTTCCTATTATTTTTGCAAAAGATTTATTAACAGATGAACCTTCATGAATGCCTATTTTCTTTCGCCAGACAATTTCTTTAGGAAGAACGTTTAAGTTATCTGCGTACTTACGCAAAATATTCTTCACTTCATTATCTCTAATTTTAAAGGTTGGATCTAAATTATGGCATAACGATATAAGATTGTTATTCCAAAATGGGTGATATACATTTAATCCGTAACTTCGAGCACCATGAGTAGAAAATTCACCTGTCCATTTAGTGCGGTAGAGTTGCTCAGACAATATTTCATTTGGATTATTATAAGACTTTAATGGATCTAGTATGCCACCAAACAACAGATCAGAACCGTACCCCGTTATTAACGAATTTACCTTTCCTTTTGCTAATTCATAAACGCTGAACAATCCTGATTGAATCTCTGAAGATAATCCATCAAAGATCTCATTGTGATAAATAGCTTTCACTACACCTGAAATGATTTCATCTTCGCTCAGAATTTTAACTTCATGCTCAGTCCCCAGTGAATCAGAAACAATTTGAGAAAACTCAAACTCATTACTTAACTCTGTACCTATAGACCATGTCTTCACCTTCTTGAAATATTGACATGCTAAAGCAGTCACCAGGCTTGAATCTAACCCACCGGATAGTGGAATCCCTATAGACTCATTATTGCTGGCTAGTCTAGAAATCGAATACCTCAAATCCATATCAATTATTTCAAGAATAAGGCTTTCTTTTATTTTTAAGACATTATTTTCTACTGGTGAGGTGAATTTTTTACTTTCTATGTAAGGATAATTTTGCTCGTCAAAATTTAGTGTATTTATTGTTCCTGGCTTTAACCTTAATACATTTTTTATTGGTGAGAAGTCATCGGGTTTGAGAACATCTCTAATAACTTCTTCTTCAGAACGGAAATCAAAAGCATTTTCATGCTCAACACTACCAACAATTTTTAAACTATTTGTAATCCAAATCTTATCAGTCTTCACCAAGTTTACTAAATTTAGACCTCGGGACTCTGTTATTATCTCTATCTTACCTTTTTTATCCTCAATAAATAAGCAAAAATCACCTTCCACCAAAGAAAGAGAAGAGTTTCCTAATCTTTCTCGCATTAGTAAAAGTACTTCTGCAACATTTAATGCCCAAACATTTCCTTCTATTTTCCCTAAAGTAGATCTCAAAATAGAGATGTTATAGATATCACCAATTAAAAATGCTGTATATTGGTCATTCTTGGTTTTAGATATATTGGAGCTATTTCGGAAGAAAATAGTTCCTGTTGATAATTCTTCTGCATTGAATGTATTAATTAATTTACTAATGTTTTTATCTTGGCTGTGTTTAACAAAACAAAACTCAGTACTCAATTTTCAGCTCCTTGTTACAGTGGTATTATATAAGATTACTTAATAAAATCACTCGTCTTATAAGTATTAAAAATAATCTAGGCACTGGAAAAGTAACAAATAAAATTAATGCGATCAATATAAAATCATTGATTTTTTTAATGAAAAATTATTTTTAACTCAATTTTTGTAATATTAAATGCTGCAATGAATAAAATAAACCTTAAAAACAATGGGTTATTTTTATTGATAACTATTAAGGACCAAACACAAAAAATAATTAGAAAGACATATTACATAATAAAAAACTTTCTTTATTTAAAGAAAATAAGAATATTAAATAATATTATTCTTTATTGTTAATTTGTTAGTTAAGAATAAATGTATGAATATTTTTTAATTACGATCATATTAGAATTACACGTTGATGATTTATTAATCAATTGAACTTTTTCAGATTCAGCACATTTCTTGTTATCGGATATTTGTTGATTTGATATATTGAAGGAAATCAATAAAGGTTAGTTAATTACCTTATATTTGATTTGTCCTATCAATTGACGTTAGCAAAAACGCCGTAAACCCTCACCCAATGCGGGCGACTGATTGTCTTCTTGGAACTTGATTGTTTTGGAAACTAATTATTTTGGAAACCTAATTGTCGAGCGCTTCATTAGAGGCGCTTTCATCGCTTATTGTATTGCCGGGCCATGATGGCAGTAAAACCAATAGATACAGCGAATAACAAAGCACCCACTAAAAATATCCATCCATAGTGATTATTGAATAGTAAGAAACTGCTCACCATCGGGCCAGTCGCCATACCGATATATCTGATGAAATTATAAAGTCCGATGACAGTCGCCCGCTCTTCCACAAACTTTGTTAACAGCAGGGTGGCGTGTGTGGGAGTCGACAGCCCCAGAGTAAAGCCATATAAAGCCGTGACTGCAATCAACGTGGGAATACCTAAATAATATGTTCCGGAAAATAGCAGGATTAAACTCAGATTTAGCAAGCTACTGAGAATCAATCCATTTTTGGGTGAGAATCGATGATTGACTAAACGATAACTGTAACTACCGATAATCATTGCCAATGACATGGGAATATACATCCAACCAATATCAGCAGGGCTGAAATTATATTCACTATTCAAGATGATGGGTAAAAAAGTCAGAAAACAGAAGTAACAATAGAACAGCATAAAACTAATGCAGAAAACGGATTGTGCAATGCGGTCTGATAAAATTTGGCGAAAGTGAGAGGATATCTTTTGTGTATTTTCTGATTGTTCAGGTTTGGTTTCTGGTAACCAAAATAAGTTTCCGATGAACAGTAACCCGCCAATAATGGCGATAAACTGGAAAATCGCAACATATCCATTTGATTCAGCCAAATAACCGCCGAGTAATGGCCCGGAAGCAGGAGCAAGAGTTAATAACATCTGATAAGTACTGATGGCTTTTGCACGATCTTGCCCTTCATACAGATCGCCAATAATGGTTGCCGCGATCACCGGAATTGCTGCAATTCCGATAGCTTGAATAACCCGAAAGAAAATCAGCCAGTAAATATCGGAAGTCATGGCACATCCGATAGAACCGATAACAGAGACAGCAAGTGCAGGTAGCAGAACGGCTTTGCGGCCCTTTTTGTCAGCCAGTGGCCCATACACAATTTGCATAACGGCCAAAACAAATGTGAATGCTGAGATGGTTAGATTGACTAAAGGCAGAGAGGTATTGAATAACTCTTTAATCGTAGGAATAACGGGAGTATAGATATTTTGTGCAAGAGAGCCGAGTAAGGCACTGAAGCACACCAGATAGAAGATCACTTTTACATTGTGAACTGAAGTCAGTTTATTCATCATTAATCTCCATTTAGTTTCCGTGGAAACAAAATGGAGATTAATGAATTGCTGGATTTTGTAAAGATCTTTTTTCATCTCTTTTGTTATGATGGCGAAAATAGTTTCTTTGGAAAAGCTTTTTGAAAGATGAAGGTTGTTATAGGAAGAGTCGTGAATGATTAACAGTACAGCTTGCCAACGTGAAATCCTTGCCGCCATCAACCACCTGATACACTTAAGAGCCAGTGTTAAACAAGGGTATGATGAAGAAACACTCCGCAAGTATGGAATCAGTGATTACTCACTGTCTGAATTACATGTTATTCAGTGTATTGGTGCATCGGGATTACTGAATATCACTGCCATTAGCCAAGCGATGAAAATGACTAAGGGCGCTATTTCGAAAATTTGTGCGAAACTTCTCCAGCGTTCAATCCTTGAAAAGCTGAAAATGGTGGATAACCAGAAAGAAATCTATTTCAGCCTGACTGTTGAAGGAAAACAGATTTTTGCTGTGCATGAAAAATTACATCAGCAAGCAGAAAAAAGGTGGATGAAAATACTGGAAAATTACTCAGAGGAAGAATTAGTGGCTATCCAGAGATTTGTTGTCGATGTGATTGGAATTGTGGAACATACTCGATAACGATATGAATTATTTAAAGATATGATTCAACAAGAGTCAGAAGCCTTAAATTTAATGAATAGAACCGACTTTACAACAGGCTTCTGACGAGTTTGTCTTGACCCATTCAACAACCGTTTTTTCCAATAATTGTTTCAGCAATGGGAATAAATTGATCGGTGAGTTTATTGACGGTGTTGTCCTCTTTTTCGCTTTTAAAACAATCTTCAAAAAACCAAGCAATATGGGTATCTAATAATTTTGAAATACCAACAAGATGAGTTATGTTAATTCGGTTTGTTCCTCTTTCATAACGTGAAAGTTGTTGCTGGCTGATACCAATTTTTTTCGCCAATGCTGTTGCCGTGATACCCAACTCTTTCCTTTTGTTCTGAATACGTTGTCCGACTAATAGATTCGCTTCTTCCATATCTTATCCTTTATTTTTAATCAGTAAGTTATGGCGTCATCAAGGATAATTGTCTGGGGCTTGAAAACTGTTGGATTTTCACCCCGCCATTTACTCGTAAAATAGAGCCTGCCTTGACGGATTCACGACCGTTCCCGGTATGCCTATTGTTACATCTGATACGCCATTTTGTTTTCCGACATGCGCCTTGTTTTTTAATGACATGACCTTTTTTATTAACGTTTTGTAAAAAAATAGTCCTTCACCTCAGCAAGGTATGTTCTTCCATGATACGAATTACTTTTCTCTGTTTTTTCGCTATTCCTGCATTTTCCGGCTGCTTTGCTACCGTGGACTAAACAGCCTTTCTGCACAGGCTTTCTGCTCTCCTTGTATGAGAGATAACCGATCTTATCCCAACTTTTACATTACGAGATTTTATTTACTTTAATTACTTGATTTTTAAAAACTTTTAGCATTATAAATAAGATAAATCTGCAAATAATAATAAGTTACTGCCTAAACTTATATTAATTGACATATACCGTTCTTATTGATGCCTTTCTTGAGGTTATAAACTGGACAAAATATACCAAACTGT
>NZ_VCDP01000128.1:0-379 GCF_033949345.1 Xenorhabdus littoralis | reverse complement strand
CTGACGGGCTGGGCGGGGATGCGCTATCCCGAACACCTGTCCGCCTTTCGTCACGGGATGGAAAACCATCAATCGCTGTGGCTGGTCTGGCGGTTAAGCCTTTACACGCTGTTGGGCTGGGGCAGCCGGAAGCTTTTTCAGGCAACGCAACACAAACCCGCGTACCGGGCACCGTTGATCCGCATGATGACGGCCAGCCTGCTGTTTCTCCTGCTGTGTGAATATGCCCTGTCAGGCAGCATGGGGGACACCGTATGACAACAAACAGTTATCTGGAATACTTTCTGACCCTGCTCGGCTGGGTGGTGAATAATGGCCTGTGGCAGGTACTGATTGCCACCGGGCTGTTTACCGTGCCGTTGTTGTTTAAAATCATGGC
>NZ_VCDP01000127.1:0-785 GCF_033949345.1 Xenorhabdus littoralis | reverse complement strand
TTGTTGTTTAAAATCATGGCCCTGTGGCTGAAAATCCGTGAAGACAGCGTGGAAGAAGGCAATGCGGGGCTCCAGTCGCTCTCCCGTCTCGAAAATACCCTGTACGGGGCGTTCTTTGTCATGATCGCCTGTTGCGTTCCGCTGGTTCAGGTCAGCCTCAGTACCCTGCAATATGATCCGTCCCGGGCCAAGACCTGCGGCACCTGGACGCCAAAATCACCACAGGAAACGGGGTATGCGCCGGTGATTTCCAGTCTGGGCGAACACACGGCCGCCGTGCCGGTCTGGTGGGCGGTGGTGCACCGGTTATCAAAAGGGCTGACCCAGGCGGCGGTCGCATCAGTGCCCTGCCGGCCGGATCTGCGGCAACTGCGTTTTGAGGTGCAGCACACCCGTATTGCCAGCGCCACCCTGGCAGCAGAATTGCAGGATTTTACCCACGATTGCTATGCCCTGGCTCTTTATCAGTGGAAACAACGCGATCAGGGGCAAACTGATGATCCCGCGGTGCTGAAGGATATCGACTGGCTGGGGAGTCAGACCTTCCTGTCGGGGGATTACACTACGCTGCAATCACGCACACCCCGGGCGCATTTCCCGTGGATAGAGAGCAGGGACAGCGGCCTGCCGAATACCGGGCGGGGTGGCTATCCCACCTGTAAAGTCTGGTGGTCAGCCCCGCAAACCGGACTGGAAGCCCGGGTACTGGCACAGGCCGATCCGGGGCTGTGGCTGCGTTTGTCGGCGGCCCTGAAAATGCTGGGCAAGGGAAGCCGTGAATATAA
>NZ_VCDP01000126.1:0-22406 GCF_033949345.1 Xenorhabdus littoralis | reverse complement strand
TTGCTGACAGTCTGGATATTGCTGGCGATCACATTGGGTGTCCCAGATTCTGAGGATTCATTGTTTTTATTCAAATCATTTTCTTTATTGGCATTTGAATTCAAAAATCTTTTACTTGACCCGTTAGCGCTAAAATCTATATTTTTTTTATTATCTGTTTGTTGAGCATCTATTTTATTAGTTGTCAGGTGCCCCTCTGCAAAGGCATTCATCATTGTAGACGGTAGCAGTAACGAGTAAATGACAGCAAAAAAAACAATGGCCTTACTAATATATGAAGACATATAAGAGCACCTCAGAAAAAATTATTATTTACTATCTCATTTTTGAGACTAACTCATAAAAATGAGGCTATTCCCCTAATTTCATATCTTAGAAAGCGCTGTGGATTATGCGATGAAGAATAGTTATTGGCTGATAGATAAAAGTTATCACCCGATATTTATGGGATATAAATTAGGTAGAGGGGTAGTAACTCAATTCAATCCGATAAAACTAATCCCTTCAAGAGGGAGGCTGATCACGTTTTTCGGGATGAGGTTTTTCTAACAACAGCAGAGCAGATTACTGGTGTATCCAAAACGCCCCCCATCAGCCTCTTTTCCCCCTGCGACAAACTATCTAAGGTGATACATCTCACATTTATTTCACTCTGTAGCTATAACGTGTAAAATAGCAGCATATTTATGTTGGGTGGTGTAGTGGCGGTCCGCCATATTGCATCTGTCCTGACAATTCCTCAGATAGATAAAACGGTAAAAATACTTGTCAATTAATAACTTAAGAAATATCGCCATCATCGCTCACGTCGACCATGGCAAAACCACTCTGGTTGATAAACTCCTGCAACAGTCTGGTACTTTCGGTGAGCGTGCTGCAACAACTGAGCGTGTGATGGATTCCAATGACCTGGAAAAAGAACGTGGTATCACCATCCTCGCGAAAAATACTGCCATTAAATGGAATGATTACCGTATCAATATCGTAGACACCCCGGGCCACGCCGATTTTGGTGGTGAGGTTGAGCGTGTAATGTCAATGGTAGACAGTGTTCTGCTGCTGGTTGATGCGATGGATGGCCCGATGCCACAGACTCGCTTTGTAACTCAGAAAGCGTTTGCTCATGGCCTGAAGCCTATCGTGGTTATCAACAAGGTTGACCGTCCGGGCGCTCGTCCAGACTGGGTTGTGGATCAGGTATTTGACCTGTTCGTAAACCTTGGCGCGACTGATGAGCAGTTGGATTTCCCTATCGTTTATGCTTCTGCGCTGATGGGAATTGCAGGTAACGAGCATACTGAGATGGCTGAAGACATGACTCCGCTGTATCAGGCAATCGTTGATCATGTTGAGTCACCTAAGGTTGATCTGGATGGCCCATTCCAGATGCAAATTTCTCAGCTTGATTACAACAACTATGTTGGTGTTATCGGCATCGGTCGTATCAAACGCGGTTCGGTAAAACCAAACCAGAACATTACTCTTATCGACAGCGAAGGTAAAACTCGTAACGGTAAAGTGGGTAAAGTCTACAGTCATCTGGGATTGGATCGCATTGAGTCTGATAAGGTGGAAGCGGGTGATATCATCGCGATTACCGGTTTGGGTGATCTGAACATCTCCGATACCCTGTGTGACGTCACTGCGGTTGAAGCATTGCCGGCACTGGCGGTTGATGAGCCTACCGTTAGCATGTACTTCTGCGTAAATACCTCCCCATTCTGTGGTCGTGAAGGTAAATATGTGACTTCTCGTCAGATCCTTGATCGTCTGAGAAAAGAATTGGTTCACAACGTTGCACTGCGTGTCGAGGAAACCGAAGATCCAGATGCATTCCGTGTATCGGGTCGTGGTGAGCTGCACTTGTCCGTTCTGATTGAAAATATGCGTCGTGAAGGTTTTGAGCTGGGGGTTTCCCGTCCAAAAGTTATCGTCCGTGAAATTGATGGCCGTAAGCAGGAGCCTTTCGAGCAGGTAACTCTGGATATCGAAGAACAGCATCAGGGCGATGTGATGCAGGCTCTGGGTGAGCGTAAAGGTGAAATGCGTGACATGCTGCCAGATAGCAAAGGCCGTGTTCGTCTTGATTACGTGATCCCAAGCCGTGGTCTGATCGGTTTCCGTACTGAGTTCATGACGATGACTTCGGGTACGGGTCTGCTGTACGCAACATTCAGCCACTATGATGACGTCCGCCCGGGCGAGATTGGTCGTCGCCAGAATGGTGTACTGATCTCTAATGGTCAGGGTAAAGCAGTTGCTTACGCACTGTACAGCTTGCAGGAGCGTGGTAAATTGCTTCTTGGTCACGGTACTGAAGTGTATGAAGGCCAGCTCATCGGTATTCACTCACGTTCTAACGACCTGACAGTTAACTGTCTGACGGGTAAGAAACTGACCAACGTTCGTGCATCAGGAACGGATGAAGCGACAACGCTGTCTCCACATATCAAGAAAACGTTGGAGCAGGCGCTGGAGTTTATCGATGACGACGAACTGGTTGAAGTGACTCCGCAGTCAATTCGCCTGCGTAAACGTCATTTGACTGAAAATGATCGTCGTCGCGCAAATCGTAGCAAAGACGCTTAATATCTCTGCGTCACATTGCATGTGACAGATTGAAGATGTATAGCTTAGGGTGTTTCGGCACCCTGAGTTTTTTATGATATTCCTGTCAATAATTTCTTCCATTCAGTTTCAGTAATCCTTTTTATTCATTCTCAATAATCTGTCCGCACACTCATTTACTCTTCAACAGCTATTCATTACACGCAACAAGCTATTTATCAACAGCGATTCATCAACAGTTATGTATCAACAGTTATGTATCAACAGCTTCTCATCAACAATGACTCATCAAAAATTTATTCGCTCGTTTTTTTGTCGACTTATCCTTTTTTCTTAACAAAATTATGCTAAAAGTAGCAAACGGTGAGCATCAGTCAGGGGGGATTATGCTGTATATTTTCGATATGGGTAATGTGATTATTGATATTGATTTTAAAAGAGTACTGGCTGTCTGGAGCAATTTGAGCGGGACACCACTGGCAACACTGAGCCCGAAATTTTCATTGGGAGAAACCTTTGAAAAACATGAGCGGGGGCAAATCAGTGACAGTGAATTTGCAGAAATGATGTGTGATGAAATGGAAGTCTCACTCAGTTTTGAGCAGTTTGCGGAAGGCTGGCATGCAATTTTTATTGATGTCAGGCAGGAAGTTATTGAGTTAATGAATAAATTGCGTGAGCAGGGCCATCGCGTGGTTGTGCTGTCAAATACGAACCGTCTGCATTTTGATTACTGGCCAGTTCATTACCCTGAAATTGCAGCTTCAGTCGACTTTCTTTATTTATCCCAGGATCTGGGTATGCGTAAACCAGAACCTGATATTTTTAAATATGTACTTGATAAAGAGGGTGTAATGGAAGATCAGTCCATATTTTTTGATGATGTTTTAGAAAACGTTGAAGCGGCGAAAAAATCAGGTATCAATGCTATTCATGTGGCTGGCAGGAACGTCATTCCCGATTACTTTAAGGCACATAATTTCTCACTTCCCACAGACACTTAACATCTCCCGCCCATTGCGGGAGATGTTTTCCTCCACTCTCCTTGCCCTGACCGGGCAAGGATTATAGGTAAAAAAATGATCGCATTAATTCAGCGTGTAACACAGGCAAAGGTTGTTGTTGAAGGTGAAACTACCGGGGAAATTGGACAAGGACTGCTGGTGTTATTGGGGGTTGAAAAAGACGATAACCCACAAAAAGTACAGCGCTTATGCGAAAAAGTAATCGGGTATCGAGTATTTAGTGATGAGCAGGGAAAAATGAACCGGAATGTTCAGCAGGCTCAAGGTAGTTTACTGGTTGTATCCCAATTTACATTGGCCGCAGATACTCAGAAAGGCTTAAGACCTAGTTTTTCTGGTGGGGCTGAACCTGAAAAAGCGGATGAACTTTATCGCTATTTTGTTGAACAATGCCGCGTAACTGGTGTAAAAACAGAAACGGGGAAATTTGCCGCAGATATGAAGGTCAGTCTGACCAATGACGGGCCGGTGACCTTCTGGTTACAAGTATGATATGAGTGGGATTATCCAATGGATTGATGATTAAAATAATAAAATAATCCACCGTGTGCAGCATCCGTTTCCCCGACTACACATGACAACACACAAGAGAAGGGGCTATTTCTATGTACCACCTGAGAGTACCTCAAACAGAACAAGAGTTGGAAACCTATTACCAATTTCGTTGGGAGATGTTGCGTAAGCCGCTTCATCAGCCTATTGGTTCAGAAAAAGATGGTTATGATTCTGTAGCTCATCATCAAATGGTGGTGGATGAACATGGTAATCCGGTTGCTGTCGGACGCTTGTATATCAATGCGGACAGCGAGGGTGCCATTCGTTTTCTGGCTGTTCATCCCAATGTGCAGCGGAAAGGCTTGGGCACACTGATTGCGATGGCACTGGAGTCTGTCGCCAGACAGGAAGGGGTAAAAAGGGTAGTTTGCAGTGCACGGGAAGACGCTGTTGATTTCTTCGATAAATTGGGCTTTCAAAACCGGGGATTAATCAATGGTGCCAAGACGACACCGATTAACCATTTTCTGATGATCAAACCGATCATGAGCCTTGATGATATTCTGCATCGTCCTGACTGGTGCGCAGAATTACAACAAGCCTGGCATAAGCACATTCCTTTGAGTGAAAAAATGGGGCTGCGGATCACGCAATATACCGGTCAGCGTTTTATTACAACGATGCCTGAAGCCGGAAACCAGAATCCACATCATACTATTTTTGCGGGCAGTCTTTTCTCGCAGGCCACGTTAACGGCGTGGGGATTGATTTGGTTGTTGCTACAGGAGCGCCAATTGGGTGGTGACATTATTCTGGTGGATGCCAATATTCGTTATCGACAGCCAATCATAGGGCGCCCCAGTGCAACGGCGGATTTCAATAACATGAGCGGTGATCTGGCTCGTCTTGCCCGAGGCAGTAAAGCGCGGGTTAAACTGGAAGTGCAGGTTAGCGGTGAACACGGCGTCGGCAGCGTGTTCACCGGTACTTATATCGTCATGCCTCCCGAACGTTTTGCCACAGCTATAGCTTGAGCTTGGCGCAGGTTTGCTTCTCTGTTGTCGGGGGAGCGCCTGTTGCTGAGCTATCAATCGTTGCACTATTCGGGGAAGGATGCTCTCCGGAAAGGTCGGCAGAAGAGTTCGCTTTTGGCGGGCAGCGACTTGTTGAAATCAAACCTTGCTCAATAGATTGTGACTCTTTGTCGGATGCTTTATTGTCTGCATCCAGTGTGCCCTTGATTGTTTCCTTAATGTCATTAGCGGAGAGATCACCAGTGATAGAGAGCGAGAAATTGCCTTCTCCTTGAATATCGAGTGGTCTCCAACCCCATTGTGGCAAGATATTCAAATCCGCCTTCATCCCCCGGAAACTGAGGTTAAAAGGAGTTTGGGAAATTTGTTGTTCTGCTGTGCCGGTAATTTGTAATAGACCGTCGCCTGAGAAAGCATTTAATTTATCAATGGTTATTTTGTCATTTATAGCGTGTAGTTGCAGGTAAGGACGGATAATTTCAATTTTATTAAATGTCCCGCCGGAGGCTTGCAAAGATGCCTGACCATTCCACAATCCCCAATGGCCATTTTTTAAAATATCCATGGTGTCAATATGACCCGAAAGCGTAGTTAACTGAAATGGGAAGTCAGGATTGGGATCAATCAGCAATGTATTATTGAGGGTAATGTCATTTAATTTTAACCCTGAAATCCATTCTGGTGCGGCCTTTCTGAAATCATTGAGCCAGGTTGGTGGCAGAATATAAAGCAGCCCGGTGACAGAACTATTTTTTAGAGTCAATTGACGGGTTTTACGATCCCATTCAGATTGAATATTAAACAATCCTTTTTGATAATGGGTTGTCAGATTAGCAATGGTAAAAGTATCACCAGAAAAACGGAACTTTCCGAGAGTATCGCTGAACTTTTCGTTATTGAACGTTATGTCCATGGCATTAAAATCAATCAACCCGTCCCCAGCGTTCCAACTGCCACTGACCAGCCCCACATTCTTGATGGTGCTATCCAGATAATCGACAGACCAGTTGCGTCCTTGCAGTTTGGCATTGGTGATATTGAGATCTTTGACATAAATAGCGGGAAGGTGGTTGATTTTTTCCTTCAATGTGTTCAGTGTCATGGGTGATTGCCAGCGAATATCGCTGACCAACAGATTATTCCACTGCCAACTGCCGTCAGCTAATCGCTGGCCATCGCCAGAAACAGCACCGTGCAAAAATGTTGCGCCAAAAGAGTCGATAGCGAGGATTTTATTATGGTAGTTGCCTTGCATTATGACATTTTCAACAGGAATACCCTTTAAAAGGATCGTATTGGCGCTGAATTGATATTGCCCATTACCAAACGGGCTTTCCGCAGTAGGCTCCCAAGGTGTAATTCCTCCGGTGATATTTTTTCCCTGAATATGTGTATTGGGATTATTCAACTGAATGTCCATTTGATCCAGCTGTAAAATATCTGCTTTAAGGGGCGGTGGAAATTGGTTGCCAGATAGCGTTAATGTTCCTTGTTGCAATGTCAGGCGATGGAGATTCCGGGGTGTCAGCAAATGTTGCCATTTGAAATCAAGATTGATGGTTTTGACATTAAGTAAAAAAGGACTCTGTTTATCACGGACTTCCACACGATTTAACATCACTGTGGCAGGTTGCAGCCAGTTATGGTCAATACTTTCAATACTGACTTGATAATGTCCTTGTTTACTGAACCATTGGCTTAATTGTTTTGCTCCCCAATGTGTCTGAATAACAACATAGATGACGATAATCGCCAGAACCAGCAACAATAAAAGAGTAACAAAAAACTTTCCTAACCACCTCATGACTTCACCTCAATAAGCTCCCTAACAGAAACCCTTTTATGCCGCAAAATGAATAGGCACTCAATAGGCGATACAGGTAAAAGTATCAATTTATGTATTTTTGATAAGGGGAGTGTTGATATTGCGAATAGATACGCAGAATGAATGTAAGAATGTAAAAAAGAAAACTCCCGCAGATAAAGCGGGAGGGATAAAAATGGCTTAAATTTATGGGTTATTTTTCTTGGGGGAAAATCAGATTAAGCAGAATAGCTGTCAGGCCACCCGCAGCAATTCCTGAAGAGAGTAAGTTTTTCATCCAGTCAGGCGCAAACTGCAAAATCAGCGGTTGTTGGGAGACACCTAAACCCACCGCCAATGACAATGCGATGATCATAATTGCCCGGCGATTCAGTGGTTCTCGGGAAACGATCCTGATGCCAGAGGCGGCGATAGTACCAAACATAACAATCGTAGCACCTCCCAGAACAGGTTCGGGAATATGTTGCACAAAACCTGCCACTGCGGGAAACAATCCCAACAGAATCAGCATGGAGGCAATAAGATAACCGACATAGCGGCTGGCAACACCAGTCAGTTGGATGACACCATTATTTTGACCAAAACAGGAATTGGGAAAGGTATTGAATACTGCTGAGATCATCGAGTTGAGGCCGTTTGCCAGCACACCCCCCTTAATGCGTTTCATATATAGCGGACCACTGACGGGTTGTTCTGAAACATCAGAAGTTGCTGTGATATCGCCAATGGTTTCCAGTGATGTCACCATAAAAATAAGAATAAGCGGGATAAGCAAATTCCAGTCAAAAGAGAGACCGTAATAGAGTGGTGAAGGAATTGTGATGATCGGTGTTTCTTCTGTTGGCGTCGGGCGGGGGAGCATGTCCATATACCAGGCCGCCAAATAGCCTACTGTCATGGCGATAACCAGAGAAGCGACGCGCAAGTAAGGATTTTTTTGGCGATTCAGCAGCACGATAACGGCAAGGACAATCCCCGCTAACAGAAGATTCTCAGAGGCACCAAAAGTCCCGTTTTGAATAGCCGAATAACCACCGCCAATCGAGGTTAATCCGACCTGAATTAGCGACAGCCCGATAATCATTACCACGATACCGGATACCAGAGGCGTAATAACCTTGCTTGCTAAATGCAGGATACGGGAGAGCAGTATTTCGGTTGTTGAGGCGATCATCAGCGTACCGAATAGAGCGGCCATCATGGTTGGAATATCAGCTCCCCCATTTTTCAGCGCCAATCCCCCCATAATCAGAGGAGCAACGAAATTAAAGCTGGTGCCCTGAATTGACAGCAAGCCAGAACCAATAGGTCCCCAAGAGCGGATTTGAATAAGTGATGCCAAGCCTGAGGCGAACAGGGACATACTAATAATGCGTTGTGTATCTTGCTCAGGAAGCCCGAGAGCCTGACAAATCAACATTGCCGGAGTAATAACAGCAACGAACATTGCCAGTAAATGTTGGCACGCAGCAAATAGAGCATGCGGGAGAGGGGGTTTATCTTCGAGGCGATAGAGCAATTCATTGTCTGATTTGGCGGAAAGCGCTGATGAATTGGACTCATGGGCTGAACTGGCCATGTTATGAAATTCCAGATGGACAAAACAACACATTTTAATGATCTCCATCATTAAAGCAATCGATTGCGTTCAATTCTCCTTATTATAAACGGCTTAATTTCGTCACATTTTTAAATGTTTTAACTTGTATTTATTAATGATTTTCTTTCTAATCCGAACCCTACCTGCTCTTGGCGTTTTTATAGGATGATTATAGCGTCACATTAAATTCACATAATATTAACAATGGATGGGTACATAAATGTATCATTTGGATATTTATGGCACGCTGGTTGCTGCCACACTTGTTTTGCTACTAGGAAGAAAATTCGTACAAACAGTCCCGTTTCTCGGAAAATATACAATCCCTGAACCCGTCGCGGGCGGATTATTGGTCGCCTTAGTTTTATTGGCGGTGAAACAAGCCACGGGTTGGGAAGTCAGTTTTAACTCATCTCTAACAGAACCCCTGATGTTGACGTTCTTTGCCACAATTGGCCTGAACGCTAACCTTTCCAGCCTGAGAGCGGGCGGAAAACTTCTGATGCTTTTTGTCTTCGTTGTTGTTGGCCTGTTATTGGTACAAAACACCGTAGGTATTGTATTGGCGAAAATGCTTGGTCTTGACCCATTAATGGGACTGCTGGCGGGTTCTATTACTCTTTCTGGTGGACACGGAACCGGTGCTGCCTGGGGGAAAGTTTTCTCTGAGCGCTATGGCTTTGAGAATGCGACAGAAGTGGCAATGGCCTGCGCGACATTTGGTCTGGTGTTGGGTGGATTGATCGGTGGCCCGGTTGCTCGCTTCTTGGTAAGAAATACCAAAACACCGGGATTAGGTGCTGATGATAATGAGATCCCGACCGCATTTGAGAAACCTTATACTGGTCGTCTTATCACGCCCCTGGTGATGTTGGAAACCATTGCGATGATTTCCATTTGTTTGTTGGCGGGTAGCTTTGTTGAAAAACAGTTGGAAGGCACTAGCTTTGAATTACCGACATTTGTGTGTGTCCTGTTTATTGGGGTAATTCTCAGCAATGGTCTGTCTTTGCTTGGTTTTTACCGGGTATTTGATCGAGCGGTTTCAATATTGGGTAATGTCAGCCTGTCTCTGTTCCTTGCGATGGCATTGATGAGTTTAAAACTGTGGCAGTTGTCTTCCCTTGCATTGCCGATGTTGGTAATTCTTTCTGTACAAGCAGTAGTGATGGCACTGTATGCTGTTTTCGTCACTTACCGGGTGATGGGTAAGAATTACGATGCAGCGATATTGTCAGCTGGTCACTGTGGTTTTGGCTTGGGGGCGACGCCAACGGCTATCGCGAATATGCAGGCGATTACTGACCGTTTTGGGCCATCTCACGTGGCATTCTTGCTCGTGCCAATGGTCGGAGCATTCTTTATAGATATTGTTAATGCTGCTGTCATCAAGTTGTATCTGTTATTACCGGTATTTCCATCTGTAGCAGGTTAATTCGGTACGTTTATGGATAGCCTGATAATCAGGCTAAATATGCCGCTGAGATATTTCAGCGGCATTTTTTTATTTATTGATTCATTGAATTTTCATGGCCACTAGGCGTGACTATATTGCGAACGATCCGGTAGCCAGCGCTCAATGAGTGCTTTAGCATGTTCAGGGTAGTGCTGGTGGATATAACGGGCAATACGCTGAACCTCAGGTAACATACTTTGATCACGCAATAAGTCCGCAATCCTGAACTCTGCATTACCCGTTTGGCGTGTGCCAAGTAATTCTCCCGGTCCGCGAATTTCCAGATCTTTCTGGGCAATCACAAAACCATCGTTACTGTCCCGCAAAACTTGCAGGCGTATTTTGGCCGTATTGGTTAACGGAGTTTTATAGAGCAGGACGCAATGTGAAGCAATGGCTCCACGCCCGACACGCCCGCGAAGCTGGTGCAACTGGGCCAATCCCAGCCGCTCAGGATTGTCGATGATCATCAGGCTGGCATTGGGCACATCGACACCGACTTCAATCACTGTGGTAGCAACCAGCAATTGTAATTCACCCTGCTTGAACGCCTCCATGATGCTCTGCTTTTCTGCCGGTTTCATTCTGCCATGTACTAAGCCGATTTTCAGTTCAGGCAATGCCAGTGCCAGTTCTTCACTGGTCGCTTGCGCAGCTTGGGCTTCCAGCACCTCAGAATCTTCGATCAGAGTACATACCCAATAGGCTTGACGTCCTTCATCCAAACAGGCGTTTTTGATTCGTTGGATAATATCGTTCCGGCGGGTATCCGGGATAGCAACGGTTGTTACGGGTGTTCGTCCCGGTGGTAATTCATCAATGATGGATGTATCCAAATCCGCATAGGCGGTCATTGCCAATGTGCGCGGAATGGGCGTCGCTGTCATGATCAATTGATGGGGATGAAAGCCTTGCTCCCGGCCTTTTTCCCATAACGCCAGACGCTGGTGAACCCCGAATCGATGCTGTTCATCAATGATAACCAGTGCTAGTCCCGCGAATTTAACCTGTTCCTGAAACATTGCATGAGTGCCGACGACCATGCCCACCTGACCACTCGCAATCGCCTCTTGTTGTGTCTGACGCGCTTTACCTTTCTGTTTGCCAGCCAGCCAGCCGACTTGAATTCCGAGCGGTTCAAGCCATTGACGAAAAGTATTGGCATGTTGTTCCGTCAGTAGTTCAGTGGGAGCCATCAATGCAACTTGTTTGCCGTGAACAATAGCGCGAACTGCCGCAAGCGCCGCCACCAGCGTTTTACCCGATCCCACATCCCCCTGAATCAAACGCATCATGGGAACATTTTTTTCCAGATCGTGTTCTATTTCTGCAACGACGCGGGTTTGAGCGCCTGTTGGTGAGAAGGGTAACTGGCTTAGCAGCTGCTGTTTTAATGAATTATCCGCTGTGAGTGGCTGAGCGTAAAAACGCTGAGCTCCAGCCCTGACTGCCAGCATACTTAAATGGTGTGCCAGCAACTCTTCCAGAATCAATCTGCGTTGAGCCGGATGTCGGCCATTTTCCAAATCAGTCAGAGAGATATCAGGCGGGGGACGGTGCAACGTGTGCAATGCATTGGGCAGGCTGACAATATTCCGGCTGAATTCTTCTGGTAGTAATTCATTCACGGCACAGGTATCCAGTATCTCCAGAGCCTGTTCGATCAACTTACGCAGTGTTGTTTGGCGTACACCCTCTGTTGTCGGATAGATGGGGGTTAACGTATCTTGTAACTGAATACGGTTAGCATGTTGCTGGACTTTATATTCAGGATGAATAATCTCCGGCCCTTGATTCCCACGGCGGATTTCTCCATAGGCAATAACATGTTTCCCTTCCGCCAAATTATTTTTCATTGCAGCGGTGAAATTGAAAAAACGCAGAGTCAATATGCCGGTTCCATCGCTGATTTGGCAGGTCATGATGCGTCGGCGACCAAAAGCCACATTTGTGCGCAATACTTCGCCCGTGACCGTCGCATAAATGCCGGACAGCAGCTCATTGATGGTATATAGCCGTGTTTGGTCTTCATAGCGGAGGGGGAGATGCAGCAACAAATCCTGTAGATTGACCAACCCCAATTTGGCGAGTTTAGTAACCTGACTGGCACCGACACCGCGCAGGGTAGTCAAGGGGATGGCATCAAGTAATTGGCCTTTCATGCGATATCGTCTCCGTCTGTGAGATTATTTCCTTGTTGATGGCGCAGACGTTGCCTGCATTGCTGCCCACCACGATTCACTTGCGATGATTTGCCCTTGTTGATCAATTACTGGCTGCTTTAATCCTTTACGACGAGAAACCGCCGCCAAAACGGGATAACCTCCTTCGAAAAGCAGTTTTTGCTGTTCTTCTTCGGACAGTGTGCTTTCTTCCCGTTGATACATGCCAGCCAGTTGGCGCTGTCGTTGCGCTTCATACAAAATCAATGCAGATGCGACTGAGACATTCAATGATTGCACCATTCCTGCCATCGGAATGATGATGTCATGATCCGCCAATGCGATGGCTTGCTTTGAAATCCCTTTCTTTTCCTGCCCCATAATGATGCAGGTAGGTTTAGTGTAATCAATTTGGCGGAAATCGACGGCTTTATCCGAAAGGTGGGTTGCCAACACTTGCATTCCGTCGGATTTAAATTGTTGAATCGCTTGTTCAACTGTGGAGTGCGTCTTCACTTCAATCCAACTGTTACTGCCGGCAGCAGAAGAAAGCTGAGTTCTTAATTGTTGGGTAGGCCAGATGGCGTGGATTTGGTGGATACCGACCGCATCCGCTGTACGAATGACGGCGGATACGTTATGGGGCTTATGGACTTCTTCTAAACAAATCGTCAGGTCAGGTTGACGCATTGCCATCATCTGGCAAATACGTGCGTAACGTTTAGGATTCATAACCTTTAGTTTCGGTTACGGCTGACTCGCATAACATCTGGCATGACACGTATCTTACGCATGATATTCGCCAGCTGGATACGGTCTTTGGTCGTCAGCCTGATGAAAGCACAATAAACGCGACCATCTTTTTCCTCTGTATTCATGCTTTGAATACTGGAGTTTGCATCATTGATGGCTGCGGTCAGATTTGCCAGTGCGCCCTGATGGTTAAACATATCAACTTTGATTTCGGCAGTAAAATCGTTATTGATATCTTTGTCCCATTCGACAGGCATGAATTTTTCCGGTTCTTTCTGATATCCACGGATATTGCGGCAGGATTCGTGATGGATCACCAAACCTTTCCCCGGACTGATGTGGGCAATAATGGGATCACCCGGAATTGGACGGCAGCATTTGGCAAAGGTGATAAGAATGCCATCAGCCCCTTTGATAGGCAGCTTACGGGCAGTATTACCGTTGTTGTTTGGCACTTTTTCCGTTGAACCGAGTAATAAATTCCGGGCAACAACCACGCTCATGGCATTGCCCAGACCAATTTCAGCCAGTAAATCATCCAACGTGACGAGCTTCATTCTTACCAGCTCTTTGTTGATATTTTCCTGCGGAATATCGACAATTTTCGTTCCATTGCCAAGAGCATGGTTGAGCAGGCGACGTCCCAAACCAATGGAATCATCACGTTTCAGATTTTTCAATAACTGGCGTATTTTGGCTCTGGCCTTGGAACTGACGACAAAATTCAGCCAGGCTGCATTCGGACGAGCACCTGGTGCGGTAATGATTTCGACAGTTTGCCCACTGCTGAGAGTTTGTGAGAGAGGATAAGGCAGCCGATCAACGCGGGCGCCGACGCAGGCATGACCGATATCAGTATGAACGGCATAGGCAAAGTCGACCGGAGTCGCGCCAGCCGGTAACTCAACAATCCGCCCTTCAGGTGTAAAAACGTAAATCTCATCGGGGAACAAATCAGATTTTACGCTCTCAATAAATTCAAAAGAACTTCCGGCACTTTGCTGAAGCTCCAGTAAGCTCTGCATCCAGCGTTGAGCGCGGACTTGTGCCGTCGTACCGGATTCGCCTTGCTCTTTATAGGCCCAGTGCGCTGCAACCCCCATTTCCGCCATCTGATCCATATCTTCGGTACGGATCTGGATTTCAACAGGTACACCATGAGGGCCAATAAGAGAAGTATGCAGGGATTGATAACCGTTGGCTTTGGGGATGGCGATGTAATCTTTTACTCTGCCGGGGCGTGGTTTATATAAACTGTGCATTTGCCCCAATACTCGATAACAGGTATCAAGATTGTTGACGATGACACGAAAAGCGTAAATATCCATGATGGAATGAAAACGCTGTTCTTTCAGGTGCATCTTGCGATAGATGGAATAAAGATGTTTTTCGCGGCCGCTGACAGTACATTCAATGCCTGCATCCGTTAATCTGCCTTCAATTTCGGACAGAATTTTCTGGATCATCTCTTTACGATTACCACGGGCGGCTTTAACAACCTCTTTAATCACGCGGTAACGGTTGGGATAAAGGGCTTCAAACCCAAGCTCCTCCAGCTCCGTTTTCAGGTGATGAATACCCAGACGGTGAGCCAGCGGGCTATAAATTTCCAGCGTTTCCCTGGCAATGCGCCGCCGTTTATCGGGGCGCAGGGAGCCAAGTGTTCGCATATTATGCGTTCGGTCTGCCAGTTTGATCAAAATGACGCGGATATCCTGCACCATTGCCATGATCATTTTGCGGAAGTTTTCAGCCTGAGCTTCCTTTTTGTCACGGAAGTTCAGCTTATCCAGTTTGGATACACCTTCCACTAATCCGGCGACAGTAGTACCAAATAACTGTTCTATATCCTGAAATGTCGCAGGAGTATCTTCAATGACATCATGCAGAAGTGCTGCCATGAGTGTTTCATGATCAAGGCGCATTTCAGCCAGAATACAAGAAACAGCGACCGGATGAGTGATATACGGCTCACCGCTGGAGCGGGTTTGCCCTTCGTGGGCATCCCTCGCAACAGCATAGGCCTGCTTAAGGAGATCGATTTGATCTTCAGGCAAATATTTCAGAACCAGCTGATTCAGGCTTTCAAACAGGTACAAGGCAGACCTACCGTAAAATTAACGACGACCTTCAGCGATAGCAGAAACGGCTTTGATTTCTGCGGCATCTTGTTCTTGCTGTTCCTGGCGTTCACGAACATCAAGAATTTTGTTGTTGATGAGGCCTTGCTCGATTTCACGCAGAGCGATAACAGTCATCTTATCGTTTTCTTCTGGAACGAGAGGATCTTTACCACCTGATTGCAATTGGCGTGCTCGGCGAGCAGCGACCAACACCAAGTCAAAACGGTTACCAATTTTTTCTACTGCGTCTTGAACAGTTACGCGTGCCATATGTGTGCTACTCCAGAGATAAATAAATGACTGGGCATAATACTGAAACTTGGTTCAGTCTGCCAATAATTTGCTGATTAAGGCATCATGCCGCTGGGTCTGACGATCTAATCGTAGACGTTCTGAACGAATAATAGATTGTAAATCGGCCAGAGCCGTATTGAAATCGTCATTGATGATGACGTAATCATATTCGTTGTAATGTTCCATCTCCGCGATAGCTTGAGCCATTCGTTTGGCAATAATCTCTTCGCTATCCTGACCACGTCCGCGCAGGCGGCGGAGTAATTCTTCCTTGGATGGCGGAAGAATGAAAATGCTGCGGGCTGCTGGCATTTTCTGACGGATTTGCTGTGCACCTTGCCAGTCAATATCAAGAAAAACATCAACGCCACTGGCGAGTGTATCTTCGATGACTTTTCGGGATGTGCCGTAATAGTTACCAAAAACACAGGCATATTCCAAAAACTCATCATGGCTGATCATATTTTGAAATTCATCTACTGTGACGAAAAAATAATGTTCACCATGATTTTCGCCCGGACGAGCTTGGCGTGTTGTATGTGAAACAGAAACCTGAGTGTCATACAAAGGCTGAGTTTTTAATAAAGCCTGAATAAGGCTTGATTTGCCTGCTCCACTCGGCGCAGAAACAATATATAACGTTCCTTGGTTCATGATGATTTCTTGACTGATTGGGTATAAATAAATGCAAGCGCAGGAATATAAAATCCCACATAGTATACACGGATACGTTAATCCATGCAGCGTTACAATACATGCCAACGGACATTTCAACAAAATTTTTTCTTAACAAACTGAGGTTAACGGAATATTTTGCGAAACAATTTCAGGAAAAATAAATGGTTGCAGAAATCCGGCATTTATTTTTCGAAACGCTTCGCAAACCTTTCTTTTCCATCTTGGTAAAAGTCATCCTGTTTTTTATTCTTTGCTCGTGTTTTAGGAGCTTAAGGAGCAAGGATGCTTAATTTTCTCATCAGTTTTCTTATCACCGTCTGGATACTGCTGGCCGGAATGCCCATGGCATTCGCCGATAAGGTGAATTGTTCCATATGGCCGCAAGACAAACTCCGGCATGAAATCAAACACCTGACACAACAGATGACGAAATGGGATCATCTTTATCGCCAACAGGGCATCAGTGAAATAGATGATGAAATCTATGATCAATTATTGGAAACCCTGACTCTTTGGCAAGGGTGTTTAAATCAGGAGCAAGACAACGCTTTTGCTGTTGCTGTATCAGGGGAGGGAAAACAGCCTCATCCTGTCCAGCATACCGGATTGAATAAGCTGAAAGAGGTGCAGGAAATCCGGCAATGGTTGCAGGGGCGAAAAGGCGTTTGGCTACAACCTAAAATTGATGGTGTTGCGGTAACGTTAGTTTATGAGAAAGGCCAGTTAGTGAGGCTAATCAGCCGTGGCGATAGTAAAGAGGGAACAAACTGGATGGATAAAAGCTCATTTATTCCCGGTATTCCTAAGCAGATAAAAAATGCTCCGGAATATTTGGTATTGCAGGGTGAGCTTTTCTGGCAGCAGGAACATCACCGGCAATTTGTTGCGGGAAGTCAGGGATTGCGTAGCAAGGTGGCGGGATTGATGATGCGCAAGATACCCGCACCAGAGCTTAAGCAAATTGGCGTATTTATCTGGGGCTGGCCGGATGGGCCAAGTGAAATGGCAGTTAAACTGGCGCGATTGGCATCAATGGGATTCCCTATCGCGCAGCAATATAGCCATCCTATTACCACCGCAGAAGACGCCGAAAAAAGATGGAAAGATTATTTTACCCAATCTCTGCCTTTTGCTACGGATGGTGTTGTTCTGCGACAGGAAATCGAACCTACAGGCCGACAGTGGCAAGCAGGATCAAACAGTTGGGCTGTTGCATGGAAATACCCATTACGGCAGCAATTAACAACCGTAAAAAATGTGAATTTCACGATAGGGCGAACAGGAAGAATATCCGTTGTATTAGAGCTGGAGAAAGTCAAGGTTGATGATCGGCAGGTTAGTCGTATCAATATCGGTTCTGCCAAACGTTGGAAGCAGTGGAATGTTTATCCGGGGGATAAAATCACGGTAGCACTGGCAGGACATGGTATACCTAAACTCGATAAGGTGGTGTGGCGTATTGCTGAACGTCCGGATATCCAGTTGCCCGGTGAGCAGGATTATCATTTTCTTAGCTGCCTGACACTCAGCCATACAAACGATGCGGAGAATATTAAGGACAATCGTTGTCAGCAACAGTTTATAGCCCGTCTGACATGGCTTGGGGAAAAGTTGAAAATAAAAGGTGTAGGGCAAGGAACATGGTCTGCTTTAGTCACGACTGGGTTGATAACGAATTTAACGGATTGGCTGTCATTGGAGAAGGAACAGATCGCGACAGTAGCAAATATTGGAACTAAGCGGGCCGAATTGATTTTCGCCCAATTCCAGCAGGCAAAGTTACAGCCGTTGTCATTGTGGCGTGAGGCTATTGGCCTGCCTTACGCTAATCGTTTTACGGATAAAATGGGTTGGCAGTGGGATGCGGATTTATCAGATACGGGAGTGAAGAATTCATTAACGGCAAAACAAAAAGAAAAAATCTCGGCTTTTTTACACCATCCGGAGATTGAGATGGTGATCGATGCTTTAGCTTCACAGGGAATTAAGGCTAAGTAGGACTTTAAGATTAAGCGGAAATTTAAGGTGAAAGAAGTCGGGGAATATGGGGCAAGGAGCTGCCCCAGGCGTTCAAATCATGTCAGTGGTCTGATCCATCGTAATTGAAGATGGGTAAACCGAGACGATAACGGATAGCTATCAATCGGGCAGCCAGCCCTGCAATAAGCGTAATCAGAACCACGCTATTGGGATGCAAAGGAGTGTGCAATAAAGCGATATAGAGCCAGGCCGCAGCGAAAGAAACACCTGCATAAATCTCTTTTTGAAACACCAAAGGGATAGTATTGCAGAACATATCGCGCAATACACCGCCAAAAACGCCGGTAATGACGGCAGCAATCGCTGCGATGATAGGGCTGTAATGCATCTCTAACGCGATTTGGGCCCCAAGGATGGAGAAGACGATTAAACCAATAGCATCGAGAATGAGGAATAAACGGCGTAGGTGTTTCATCATGGGTGCAACCCAGATAGTGAGCACGGCAGCACAGGCAACGGTCACGATATATTCTGGATTTTTTACCCAGCCGAGAGGGTAATGGCCGAGAATAATATCACGGACAGTACCACCTCCGATGGCCGTGACGGAAGCAATAATAATAACGCCGAATACATCCATTTTTCGACGACCCGCGGCTAAGGCACCTGTCATGGCTTCAGCCGTAATACCAATGATATAAAGGACACTGAGTAGCATAAATTTAGTCAAATGGAATAACGTAGAGGTAAAGAGTACTGTTGAAATAATAACGTCTCGCCTGATTTTTTTTAGTTAAATTTGAATAAAATTAGTTTTTATTATCCGAAACCTCTCAAAATAAGGTAGGAAAATGGTCTTTAAGGAACGTCAGATTACATTCGATAACCGTAGCCATCAGATAACCAATATAAATGTTTGGACCCCTGACAGCCAATGGTTAGTATACGATGTTCGTCCCAATGGTGCGTCTTTTACTGGCTTAACGATAGAAAAAATTCATGTTGATAATGGAAAAACAGAAATTATCTATCTGGCAGAAAATGGCGCTCATGTAGGTGTTGTAACGGTGAGTCAGCAGGAGCCGGTTCGCTATGCATTCATTCATGGTCCAGAAAAACCTGATGCGCAGTGGCAATACGATTTTCATCATCGTCGTGGCGTGATTGTTTCCGATACTCAGCCGAATGTGGCGACCAATATTGATGCCATGGATATTACTCCGCCTTATACCGTAGGTGCCTTGCGTGGTGGCACACACGTCCACGTATTCAGTCCTGATGGCAGCCGCTTGAGCTTCACCTATAACGACCATGTGATGCATGAGTTAGATCCGGTTCTTGATTTACGTAATGTTGCTGTGGCAGTTCCTTTAAGATCGGTAATATCAGCGAAGAAGCATCCGAGAGAATATGATGGCAGCTATTTTTCAGTTGTTGTCAGTCAAACCACGGCACATCCACGTCCCGGAAGCGATGATATCAATCGGGCTTATGAAGAGGGGTGGATCGGACAACGGGGATATCTAAAAGATAACGGTCAGTGGCAGCGCTGGGCATTAGCTTTTATTGGTGACACGCGCGCTGAAAATGGTGAAAAAATACCGGAAATTTATCTTGTTGATCTACCTGAGAGCGATGAAGATTATGGGATTGGGGGAAGCCAGTCTTTGGCGGGTACTGAAACAACATTGCCAGCACCGCCTGCGGGAGTGAAACAGAAACGTTTGACCTTTACGCATGATAAACGCTGGCCGGGAGTGGTGAATGCTCCGCGTCATTGGCTAAGAACATCGCCAGATGGCAATAAAATCTGTTTTCTGATGAAAGATGAACAGGGAATTGTCCAGCTATGGTATATCTCACCGAATGGTGGGGAGCCAATACAAATAACCCATAGTTATCAGGGGATACAATCCGCATTTAGCTGGGATAGCCGTAGTCGGTTCATTGCTTGTATTTGTGATAATAGCGTTATGCTCTGTGACAGTGAAAATGGCGTAATGCGGCGTTTAACGAAGCGTACTGATCATGTTCCTTCTGCGGATGCGGTGGTGATATCACCAAATGATCGTTATGTTGCCTTTATGCGCGATATTGACGGTTATCGACAGATATTTATAACCGAAACAGGCATTGATTCGGCCGATATTATTGGGCGTCCGACATTATCCGGCGACGTCCAATAATATAAGGTGATAGCATTTCATTTCTACCGAGATGATGAACAGTATCGAAATGAACAGTATCGAAATGAACAGTATTGAAATAAATAGCATTTATTTTTAGATATTAATAAATGCTATGTGTCATTGTTGATTATTTGTGGTTCGGAGAGAGTAGTGTCGGTTTTCCCTAGCTGTTCAATACGATGTTTAGGAGATTGTTCCGTTTTATTTTTATCGCTGCGGGAATAATCATAGGGGAGCAGAAGTGTATCCAGAATGGCAGAAAACGGAAGATCCACGGCAAGCAGCGGTTTCATAACCCATCCCGTTTTTTCATCTTTCAACATTTCAATGTTGGCTTTTGCACCGGGATAATAACCTTGATGGGGGCCGCTATGTGTCATGATGCTGGAGCAACCTGTAACAAGTAACCATCCCAATGTGGTGCATAATAATAGAAGTATTTTACGGTTTTTTATCATTTCCATGATCTCAATGAATTAATTTGCCGATGTCCAGAAACCTTAATTTGCTCTTTAACACCACTTTTCCAAAGCGTGAAGATAAACCTTCAATACTGTTTACTCTTTAATACTATTTACTATAGTCAGGTAGTATCCAGTTTGCTATAGCACTTATCGCTAAATTTAATAATTTTTTGTAATGGAAATTTTAACGTTGTTTTTATGTTTACTTTTTGGGGAAGATATCGGAAATAGTTGCTTTCTTTAACCTATTAACAATAAAAAGAATTTATCTGACTTGAGGTTTATTTAATAGGCAGGTTCTTTTATCAGAGAATAAAAGTTTTTCTTAAATAGAATTCTGCTTATAAAAATGGTGAAAGTATGCAGGGTATGGTTTAAAACTTATATTTTCCAATTAATCCATACATAACGTCTATATGTATCGCTTTTTAAATTTCGGTTTGGAGTTGAATTCTCTAATTCACCTCATTCTTTTCTGTACTCATCGGAAATAAAAATCTTCTTATTTTTAAAGTCCATAAGTATCTTCCTGTTTCTGAGAAAATTATTCCCCAGAAGACCATCGACATTGCCCATGTGTTTAAAATTTCCGGCAACAACAACCGCGCCAAAACGCTCGGGATTTCCGGATTTTGATTTAGTCGTGAGCATAGTGGCCTCGCATCCTTTGTTATCCATATTCGGGTCGACCATGAGACAGCTTGCAGGTTCATAGGGTTTAAGTCTCTCACGCCAAACCGTAGACACGGTGGCGCCAGTATCCAGAATCATGTGGTATTTGTGCCCGGACTGCTCGACATCAAAAATCATGCCATCAGAAGACATATGGAAAGGGAATTCTTGAAAGCCTTTTGGAACCAGCGTGTTATTGGTAAGACTATCGCTCATCGTTAACGAATGGGACACCAAATCCAGCATTATCAGTTTATCTTTAAACGCACCGAGACCTGCAACAGAACCATTTGGTAATTCGCCCCTGTCAGAAAGCTTTAAACCCCATTGTTTAAATGGGATTACGGTTACGTTCCTCAATTTAAGGCCATTCACGTCGAGAGAATCAGCCAGATATTCTATATTTTCCTGAATTTTCCCTGCTGCATCGGTACTACGATAAGTACGTTCTTTTTTGAGACCTTTTATTTTCTTCAGTTGGGATTCTTGAAGATGAAAGCCCATGACAGAGCCAGTATCAATCATCACATATACCGGATAACCATTAATTAGAAGAGTTGTATGAGGTGTGGAATATTCGTCAAAACTCAGCTTTAGAGTTACAGAATTTCCCGCGTTAGCAACGGGAAATACACAAAAAATAGCGAGAACAGTGCATGAAAACTTTGATAACCAGAAATTGATTCTTGCCATTATTCTAATCCTCTATTTCCCGATTTTTGCAGTGATTTTTTGGACATTCTGATGATTGAGATCATTGCAAACTGTTTAAGCAATTTTGCTTGATTAATTAAATGTGCTTTAGATCACAGAATATGGGAGAAACGCCTCAATTTGAGTCAATTTGGGATGGTAGAGGCAATTTAAAGTTAAAAAAGACAGCTTATTCAAACTATTACATCAATATTTTTCTGGTTAAATAGACACAGTTCAGGGAAGGTATATAAACAAGGATTGTTTTCCTTTCCTAGTGTGTGTGAAGAATTCTTTTGGGATTCTAATAACTACTGTCCTGTTCGCAGGTAAAAGTCCTCGTTATCATTTTGCTCCCTCCCCCTAAATGAGGGAGCTTTTTTTTATGGCTTTAG
>NZ_VCDP01000125.1:0-11501 GCF_033949345.1 Xenorhabdus littoralis | reverse complement strand
TGCCTGCCATCCTGAATGGCCTGTTGAAAAAGCATAAAGTCCGCGCCGATTCGAAGCTCTACGATCCCCATCAGGACAGAGAATACGTGACCCAGAAACGGGAATCTGACTATGGGTTTTTCAGCCGGTTGGCAGCGGAAGAGGGGATCAGCTTTTGGTTTGAAGATGAAACGCTGTTTTTCAGTGACAGCCATCTGGGGATGACCGCCGGATTGCCGCTGCTTTACCAGCCACAACCGGAAACTGCGCACGGGGCAGATACCATTTATCAGGTACGGCTGGGCGTCGGGATGAGTCCGCAACGCAGTTTCCATAAAGATTTCAACCCGGAAAACCCGCGTTATCACCTTTCTCATATGCAGAGCAGCGAAGATTTTCGCGATTTCGGCAGCCAAACCCCCTATACCGTATTTGAAAGTTACGGGCGTTTTCAGAAAGATGCCGCCGCCAAACCGTTTCTCAAATACCGCCATGAAGCACTGGATAACCAGAAAAAAACCGGCAGCGGCAACAGTAACTGCATCAAACTGATGCCGGGCAAAATTTTTGAGATAAAAAGTCACCCGCACGCCCCGCTGAATGCCCGCTGGCAGGTAGTCGGTATCAGTCATCACGGGCGCTGCCCGCAGGCACTGGGTCATGGTGGGGGCGAAGGAACCACATTGACCAACCATTTCAGTTTTATCGACGGCCTTGCCGACTGGCGTCCACCTTTCCACTACAAACCGCTGGCCGATGGCGATGAAACGGCAATGGTGGTCGGGCCGGAAGGGGAAGAAATCTTCGTCAATAAAGAGGGCGCGATTAAAGTCCATTTTCACTGGAACCGCTATGACCCGCCGGATGATGGCGCTTCCTGCTGGGTGCGCGTCGCACAGGGCTGGAACGGCAACGGCTTTGGTTTTATGGCGATACCTCGCATCGGGCAGGAAGTGATTATCTCTTACCTCAACGGCGATATTGACCGGCCGATTGTCACCGGCTGTGTTTACAACGGCCTGAACCGCCCGCCGCTGGATTTACCGGCAGAAAAAACCCGCACCACCTTTAAGACCAAAACCCATAAAGGCAAGGGCTTTAACGAACTGCGGTTTGAGGATGCCAAAGACAGCGAGGAAATCTATTTCCACGGTCAGAAAGATTTTACCGCCCATATCGAAAATGATGCCCTCTGGCATATCAAGCATGACCAGAAACAACGTATCGATAATAACCGTTATCACGAAATACTCGCCGATGACCATCATCAGGTAGCCGGTTCGCGCAAAATCACCACCGAAGGGGATGTTTCCCACCGGATTGCCGGCAGTCAGCATATTCAGACCGGTGATGCCACCGTGATTGACAGCGGGCAGGAAATCCACCTGAAAAGTGGCGGCAAAGTGGTGCTGGAAGCGGCCTCGGAAATCACCCTGAAAGTCGGCGGCAGTTTTCTGAAAGTCACCCCGGGCGGGATTTTGTCTTCACCGATTAATGTTGGGCAGGGTTCGGCAGGCAGTGGGCGCGGGCTTTCGTTGTTACTGCCGGACGGGGTGGAGCCGTTACCGGAAGTCAAATTTACCGCCAAACCTGCCTGTGCCATTCTCGCACAGCAAGAGGAAAACTGGGTTATTACCGGAGAAGAGGAAGCATGATGGCATGTACCGATTGGAAAATCTGGCTGTCACACCAAGACGAGGGAGATTGTTATTTTCTGGTCAACAGTCTGGCAACCCCTAACCCTGTTCAACTTTTTTACGTCAATGACTGGATAGAAGAAGCATTCCCACTCTACAGCGGCACACAGATGAACGACCTGTTGGCACAAAGCCCGTGGCTGATTAAACCCAAAACAAAATACCTGCCGGAACTGGCTGTACTGCTGGATAAACATGAATTCAGTGACACCAGTTGGGGTTGGGCTTATCGCAGTTCCTTACCCTGGTCATTTCAGTTGGAACACTGGCGTTTGCATCAGCAGGTAATGCTGCGCGGACAAGTGGTGGTTTTACGTTTGATGGATAACCGCGTATTCGCTCCTCTGCTGCCAGTCCTACAGCCGGGTGACTGGCGTGAACTCTTAACCCCGGTTAACGAACTGATGATAGATACGCCTGATTCGTGTTGCTATTACCGGCCAGAAAATTGCCCTCAGGAATTGAACGAACATTTATTTGTGTTGGGTGATCACTTGATTCAGGCTCGCCATACATCGGAAACCGCGCTGCACAATCTGGCACTCACATTAAGTTGTCAGCTATGGGAAGACCACGCAGAACTGGCGCTAAAACTGGATAAACCCGAAGGCCAACTAGAACTGCATATTATTACGTGGCTAAAACAAAAAAGAGCCGAGACTAACAACCTGAATAAATTAACCGTTGAACGTTTTATTACTGACAGCCAACAGACGGGATCGGCTGCTGACGCTGATACGGAACGCCATGATTTTGCATAAATAATGAGGGATACGAAAAATGAGCAAACTGGAACCATTGGATTGTCTTGATTGTCAGAAGATACTCAAACATTGGATTGAATTTCAACTGGTGGATGAACAAGGAGAACCGCTGGCAGGGATACCTTATAAACTGAAAATTCGGGGGAAAAAGAGACTTGAACGAACAGGCACCACCGATGGAAATGGCGTATTACGTGAAACCGAGCTTTCCCCCATGCCAGTGACATTAACAGTTGCCGCACAGCCTTTGGCTGATAAAGTGACACAGTGCGCCGCCCGGCCAGATACCGGGAAAGCAGGCAATCTTCAGGTCAGGGAAAATAGCTATTATGGCGGACATGCCTATCATTATATTCCGCTGGGTGGCATCAGTGATGCTTATCCCAAAGTCACGGGCTGGAAAGAGGAAACGTTAAAAGCCTCGGAACATTTTAAAGACTCGACACTAACCGGATTCACCGCCCATCCCCTTAATCGGCGGTATGTACTGGAAATCCAGGCAATAGAAAGTGGTATCAATTTGATTATCGGTGTCTTTTTTGATGGGACGGGGAATAATGTCAATAATACCGACGAACGCCTTTGTGCCGCTGAGAAGAATGACCTTACTCCAGATCAGTATGATAAGTTTATGTGTTCATTTAATCAATATGGCAAGCCCGGCGATGTTTCGCGGCTGAGTTATGATAATTATTACACAAATGTACACTTCCTATACAAAATATACAACGACTCCAAACTGGATGAAAATTCACGTCAAATTAAAGTGTATATTGAAGGTGTTGGCACCATATCAGGTGAATCTGATCATGTATGGGGGTACATGTCAGGAAGAGGGGACGCCGGGGTTATTACCAAAACGGATATCGCGATTCAGAAAATCAAAATCGAGCTTTCAGGATTATTGAAAGAAGTAAAAGATAATATCAAATCTCTCAGGTTCGATATTATAGGCTTCAGCAGGGGAGCTGCGTCATCCCGTCATTTTGCTAACCGTATTTTGAATAAGGATGCTGACTTATTAAACGCATTAAATGAATGCTTCACCAATCGCCGCTACTTGGCGAAGTCACTCTACCCTACGGGTAAGACCCGCTTTTTAGGAATATATGACACCGTTTCAGCAGTTGCAGTGGCAAATAATAATTTCAACCCCCACAAATCATACACAACAGGTAGTGATGTTAAGATTTCTTTACCTCCCCACCTTAATATTGCTCAACATGTTTTCCATATTACCGCCCAGAATGAATGCCGCTATAATTTCTCCTTAAACAGTGTAAAACCTCACTGGCCTGAACTCGAACTACCCGGTGCACATGCGGACGTTGGCGGCGGATATGACCCTGTCGGTGATGAGAGATTGTGTATCACTCGACCAAAGATGATACCTACATCAGGGATCAAGGTGATCCCTGATAACAATCTTCCTGTGTATAAAGATGTTCAGAAGGAGCTATCTCTGTTAAAGAAATCTCTAACTATTGGACCATTAATCACGGACGAAAATGCTAGGATCGTTACATGGCGCGATGAAAGCTCAGCACTTGCTATGCAACGATCTGGTTTAATCAATGTGGTGGCCGCAGCTGTACTTACCCGCACCATCAAAAATGATTGGTCTAAGGTCGGTATGCTGGTGATGCAAGATGCTGCGCAAGAAGCGGGGCTGGTCTTTAATAAACCTGACGATAAAGATAGTAATTATCAACTTCCAGCAGAACTTCAGCCTCTGGTAGAAAAAGCCATTGCTCAGGGTCGTGCTATCCGGCAGGGTCAGCAACCAGAGCCTTTTACCCCGGAAGAGCTTGACCTGGTGTGGTCAAAATACACTCATTTCTCAGCGCACTGGAATGGTGTAAAAATGAAAGATAATAAAATCCAAGGAGATGCTTATCCCGCTGAGATAATTTATGCTAACCGCCCTAATGACAATTGGCGCAGAGCTATTTTTGATAATAACGGCAAGGACATCTCGAAATGAAAAGAAAAGGCTTAGTCATATTACTTACTATGAGCCTAATCCTGCTGATATTAGCGGGGTATGCTTATATGTATATTACAGAGCTTGCTAAAGCGTTTGGATATTCTGAAAACCGTGTGGTGAACTATAAACCGATTGTTCGTCACAGTGAGCCACTTCCATATAACAGGTGGGAGTTTAAGTTCGTTACTCCAAAATCTCTTTACGCCAGCATCAATTTTGTCCAATTTTGGGATGAAGATAACTACGTTGTACAAAAATTTATGCCTGACGGTGCCAATTCAGACTATGACAGCGTGGACAGTTGGGATCAGAAAGCGGGGGGATTTAGCAGCGCCGTCAAAAATCATGGAGAAGCCCTGCCTCAAGCATTAATGGTTTGTTGGGATTCGGTAATTGATAAAAAAACCTACCAGACAAAATTTATTTTTACACCTGAAGTGAGAAAGCTGATGAGGGAGCCAGCCATCTATCCCGGCTATGAAAACCAACCTCCAGACTACCGATACAAGATGTTTATTGGCCTAGCACCGGGAGGAACTACCCGCGCGTGGCTGCGAGGCATTGATAAAAACAACGGCAACAATATTTTAATTGCCACCGGTGAATCAGTTTCCGACGATAAGATGACAATGTGTCAGGGAAAGACAAACCATCCCGATGGCTATGGTGAATATTCTGAGGAAATAAAAGCCCTTATCAAAGGAAAAACCTATCCCTATGGTGAATGGTAATGGAGGTAACAACATAGCAGGTAAAGCAGTGATTCTTTTAAACGATGCCACCGATCACTCTGGCAAGATGAACGTACCCGATTATCGGGGGGAGTGAATCGTTGCAGTCGCATGGTAAGCCTATTGCGCTGGAAAGCATGCAAACCGCCTGTGGCGCTAAATGGCGGAAAAAAGGATGTGTTCACAGACGGAACTTTCCAGCCACTGGAATTAGATTGCACTGAAAAAGGAGTATGTAGTGGTTTTATCGAGAAAGGAAAAGTCCATAAAGGCTTTTGGGAAGCTTTTCACCTGTTTTAGTTGATAAATTAAACATACCAAAAACAGGCAATTACACAAATTCAGATACAGGGTCGAATCTTAAAATTATTACCATTAAAACGGAGATATAAACGTAAGTGTCAACTAAACTACACTTGGCTTATCTCCCTTTTCCATGGGGCAGCAGTTTTTCCAGATCTGGGATAGGCTAGCATAACTCATCCAAACAGGCCATGACATAATCGAAGGGGAGCAGTCCATTGGCTTTGGCCGTTTCAATAACGCTGTAGAGGATCGCACTTGCCTGTGCACCGCGCGGGGTATGGCTGAACAGCCACGCCTTTCGCCCGATGACAAACGGTTTGATCGCCCTTTCTGCCCGGTTATTGTCGATCGACAAGCAGCCGTCCTCCCGATAGCGGATCAGTTTTTCCCATTGATTGCTCAGGTAAGTAACAACCTCACCCAGCTTGCTTTTGGGGATCACCTGAGATTGGGGCTTAACCCCTTGATCTGATCCTCGACCCGGTAAAGTGGCTGGATCAGGCTCAGCGCAATATCAGCTTTGCCCGTTTTGTTTTTTCCCCTGAGCCTGCTTCGCCTCCATAAATTTTCGACGGGCATGCGCCATACAGCCGACCAGTTGGGTACCGATTTGCTCATAGTATTCCCCGTACTCACGGGGATAAACCGGCACGGGTATCTGCCGGTTATCGCCCAGTGTAGGAAAGACAGACGCTGACTTACGAGAGTTTTTATTACTCAGGCAGTAAAATTGATTACTGAAGCAATGAAATATCCGCTACTCGCAAGAACAGATCGCGCAGCTCACTTAATAGTGTCAGACGATTGATTCTTACTTGGCTGTCTTCATCCATAACCATCACATTGTCGAAGAATGCGTCCACCACTTCACGCAGGGAAGCCAGCTCAACCAGCGCATCCTGATAGTTACTTTCGGCAAACAACGGGATCAGTTTTTCCTTCAACACAACAAGATGTGTTGCCAGTTGGATCTCTTCTGCCGCTTTCAATACGGAAGCCTGAACGCTGTCATTCAACGTCTCTTCTGATTTTGCCAGAATGTTGGAAACACGCTTATTGGCAGCCGCCAGAGAAACAGCTTCATCCAAGGTACGGAAATGCGTTACCGCTTTCATGCGGGCATCAAAATCTGCGGGTTGGGTCGGACGACGCGCCAGTACTGCCTGAATGGTATCAACACTGTAGCCTTGTTCCTGATACCAGGTACGGAATCGGCCAAGCATAAAGTCAACCACATCAGACACGACTTTCTCGTTCGTCAGTTTGTCACCGTACAAACGTACCGCTTCTTCTGCCAAAGTCTGGAGATCGAGAGGCAGTTTTTTCTCAACGATAATACGCAGCACGCCCAAGGCCGCACGACGCAGTGCAAACGGGTCTTTGTCCCCTTTCGGATGCTGACCAATACCGAAGATCCCTGCCAAGGTATCCATTTTGTCTGCAATGGCTACAGCACAGGAAACGCCTGTTGATGGCAATTCATCACCAGAAAAACGTGGCTGGTACTGTTCGTTCAGCGCCAATGCCACATCTTCAGCTTCGCCGTCGTGACGGGCATAGTGCATTCCCATCACGCCCTGCGTATCGGTGAACTCAAATACCATGTTGGTCATCAGGTCACACTTGGACAGCAAACCTGCTCGAGTCGCATGATCCACATCTGCACCGATTTTTTCTGCAATCCAGCCAGCCAGCGCTTGAATGCGATCTGTTTTATCGCGCAGTGTACCCAGTTGTTTCTGGAACAGCACGGTTTCCAGACGTGGCAGGTTATCTTCCAGACGCTGTTTACGGTCTGTTTTAAAGAAGAATTCCGCATCAGCCAGACGTGGACGTACAACTTTTTCGTTACCTGAAATAATTTGCTGAGGATCAGAAGATTCGATATTGGTAACAAAAATAAAGTTCGCCATCAATTTTCCGGATTTATCGTAAACCGGGAAATATTTCTGGTCGCCTTTCATGGTGTAAACCAGTGCTTCAGTAGGGACGTCCAAGAATTTTTCTTCGAATTTCGCAGTCAGAACTACAGGTAATTCCACCAGCGAAGTGACTTCTTCCAGCAAGCTGTCACTCAGGTCAACCACACCACCAAGCTGTGTCGCGGCCTGTTCTGCATCACGTTTGATAATCGCCTTACGCGCTGCATAATCCGCGATAACACGACCACGCTCCTGCAAAATAGCCGGATACTGTTCTGCGTTCTCAATGGTAAATTCCGCCTCACCCATAAAACGGTGACCACGGATAATGCGATCCGATTTAATACCCAGAATTTCGCCTTCCACCACTTCACTACCCAGCAGCAAAGTGACAGTATGCACCGGACGAACAAATTGAGTTTCTTTATCACCCCAGCGCATTAATTTAGGGATAGGCAATTTGCTAAGAGAAGTGCTCACCATACTTGCCAGCAGTTCTTTTGCTTCACGGCCTTTGACCTGAGCACGATGGAGCAGCCACTCGCCTTTGTCCGTTACCATGCGCTCAGCCTGATCAACGGTAATACCGCAACCACGTGCCCAACCTTCCGCAGCTTTGGTCGGTTTACCTTCTGCGTCAAATGCCTGAGCAATCGCAGGGCCACGCTTTTCAACTTCACGATCTGCCTGTGCCGCCGCCAGATTTGCCACTTTCAACGCCAAACGACGAGGAGCAGCAAACCAGCTAACTTCACCATGACCCAGATTGGCGTTATTCAATTCTGCTTCAAAATTGGCAGCAAAGGATTCCGCCAGTGAACGCAGCGCCTTTGGTGGCAACTCTTCTGTGCCGATTTCCACAAGGAAAGTCTGTTGAGTCATGATGGCCTCTCAGTCCTTATTACACATAGTCTTGTTACACATAGGGAAGCCAAGTGCCTCGCGGGAGGCATAATAAGCTTCAGCAACTGATTTGGTCAGGGTGCGGATGCGCAGGATATAGCGCTGACGTTCAGTCACGGAAATCGCTTTACGTGCATCCAGCAAGTTAAAAGTATGACCCGCTTTCAGAATGCGTTCATAGGCTGGCAGTGGCAGAGGAACTTCCAGTGCCAGCAATTCCTGTGCTTCTTTTTCATATTGTTCAAAACAGGTGAACAGGAAATCCACATCGGCGTGTTCGAAATTATAAGTAGACTGCTCAACTTCATTCTGGTGATAAATGTCGCCATACGTGGTTTTACCCAGCGGGCCATCACTCCATACCAGATCGTAAACGCTGTCCACGCCCTGAATGTACATCGCCAGACGTTCCAGACCGTAGGTAATCTCGCCGGTAACTGGCTTACACTCAAGGCCGCCAACCTGCTGGAAGTAAGTGAACTGAGTCACTTCCATGCCGTTAAGCCAGATTTCCCAGCCCAAGCCCCAGGCCCCTAAGGTTGGGTTCTCCCAGTTATCTTCAACAAAACGGATATCGTGAACGGTAGGGTCGAGTCCCAACTCTTTCAAGGAACCAAGATAAAGCTCCTGAATGTTATCCGGAGATGGCTTGATGATAACCTGAAATTGGTAGTAGTGCTGGAGGCGGTTCGGGTTTTCGCCATAACGTCCGTCAGTCGGGCGACGGGAAGGTTGCACATAAGCTGCTGCAATAGGCTCAGGTCCCAAAGCTCGCAGGCAGGTTATTGGATGAGAGGTTCCCGCGCCGACTTCCATATCCAGTGGTTGAACAATGGTACAGCCTTGACGCGCCCAGTAATCCTGTAGTGTCAGGATGAGCCCTTGAAAGGTTTTGGTATCAAACTTTTGCATGTTGAATCCGCACGCGATACATAAGAATTAAACGAAAGCGGCCAGTATACCCTTTGACCGTAAGATATACAGCACTGATCTCCCCTCAATTTTGCCGCAGTATAAAAAAATCTTATCCAAGTCTCTTTACTTGTATATTTATACAGTTAAAATCAGTGTGATTATTAACCATTATCTGTAGGGGAGTTCGATTCATGAGCAAGGAAATGACTCGCTGTGGCTGGGTGACATCCGATCCGGATTATATCGCCTATCACGACAATGAGTGGGGAACCTCATTGAGAGATAGTCGTCAACTTTTTGAAATGATATGTCTTGAAGGGCAGCAAGCCGGTTTATCATGGCTCACTATCCTGAAAAAACGGGAAGGTTATAGAAAAAGCTTCCATCAATTTGACCCCGTAAAAATTGCCAGAATGGATGAAACCGATGTTGAGCGACTCATGCAAGATCGCGCTATCGTGCGTAATCGGGCCAAAATCAATGCAATTATTCATAATGCCCGCGCTTATTTGCAAATGGTCGAACAGGGTGAAGATTTCAGCACCTTCATCTGGCGCTTTGTCGATGATTCTTCCCTGATTAATCACTGGAAAACACCAGCAGAAGTTCCCGCCCAAACCGCCATTTCTGACGCCCTTTCCGCCGCCCTGAAAAAACGCGGGTTTAAATTTATTGGCAGCACTACCTGTTATGCTTTTATGCAGGCGGCAGGTTTGGTAAACGATCATCTAACCCATTGTTGGTGCCGGAAATAAATTGCCTGTGGTGAAAAATTAAAATTAGCTTATTAAAATAAGTAAAAATACCCCTTCGAAATATAAAACTGGATTAATCAAAAATATCCAGTTTTTAAATTCAATAAATAATCACAAGGCGACATATAAAAACACAGAATGTCGATTTCTCCCCATTGCACCCTAGTAATGAGCGGGGTATTGTGTTTTATTCTCATACTAAAACAGACGCAAATGCCGTTATGAAATTTTCTCAATTCGGAAACAAGTTTACGCAAGATTCGGGAATTACCCGTCTGATGACAGACCTCAATCAAGGTTTGAGAACACCTGGTGCGATTATGCTGGGTGGCGGTAATCCTGCCCATATTCCTGAAATGGATGAGTATTTCCAACAAATACTGGCTGACATGGCGTCAAGCGGCCAATTAACCGAAACGCTCTGCAATTATGACGGACCACAGGGGAAAAACACCCTGATAACTGCATTGGCTCAAGAGTTGCAGGAAAAACTCGGCTGGGAGATCCATCCACAAAATATCGCCCTGACCAACGGCAGCCAAAGTGCCTTTTTCTATCTGTTTAACTTACTGGCCGGCCGCGCTGAAGATGGTTCAATGAAGCGCGTTTTGTTTCCTCTTGCACCAGAATATATTGGCTATGCGGATTCAGGTTTGGATGAAGGTTTATTTGTCGCCAATAAACCGAATATTGAACTGCTGCCTGACGGTCAATTCAAATATCATGTTGATTTCGATCACCTGACTATTTCTGAAGATATCAACCTGATTTGCGTCTCCCGACCAACTAACCCGACAGGCAACGTTATCACTGACGACGAGTTGCTGCGTTTGGATGGGCTGGCTCAACAGCATAATATCCCCTTGCTGATTGACAATGCCTACGGTGTGCCATTCCCCGGTATTATTTTTAGCGAAGCTACCCCGCTGTGGAATCCCAATATTATCCTGTGCATGAGCCTGTCTAAACTTGGCCTGCCGGGTTCACGCTGTGGGATCATCATCGCCAATGAAAAAATCATCAATGCGGTCAGTAACATGAACGGCATTATCAGTCTGGCTCCGGGTGGTGTCGGGCCTGCTATTGCGCTAGAGATGATTAGACGTGATGACCTGTTCCGCCTATCGCAAAATGTCATCCAGCCGTTTTATAAAAAACGGGTAGAGCGCGTAATTAAGATTATTCGCCGCCATATGTCAGAAGATCGCTGCCTGATCCATAAACCGGAAGGGGCAATATTCCTCTGGCTCTGGTTCAAAAACCTGCCAATCACGACGGAAGTGCTTTACCAGCGATTAAAGAAAAGGAAAGTGCTGATGGTTCCGGGTCATTTCTTTTTTCCGGGATTGGAACATGACTGGCCTCATGCCCATCAATGTATGCGCATGAACTATATTCCTGATGAGGAACAAATCGAAGAAGGCATCCGTATTCTGTCTGAAGAAATTGAAATGGCGCATAAGTTGAAATAACACATAGAAAAGCTGAATGCTGATCTGTGCAGCGAGTGATAATCATCACAATAAATCAGAACCACCCGCA
>NZ_VCDP01000124.1:0-1201 GCF_033949345.1 Xenorhabdus littoralis | reverse complement strand
CTCTAGTTACTGCTAATGCCAATGCATTAGCTTGTGAAATATTTGGTCCTGCACTTAAAAAGCATTGTGATGATCTCTGCAATAAGATACCTGATTCTCTATCCGCATTTAGAACCGCTTGCTTATAATTATATTTTTCTGGAAAGAAAAGCTTCAAATCAAATTGAGGTTTTAATTAACAGAGTGATAACCTCTTAGCTTTAAAAATCATGAAAATAAAAAACAATAAGGTTCCTCTTTCAAAATATAAAGAGGAATCTTATAATTATTTCATCTGAATTTTTATTCATTTTAATTTGGTAAATTATAAATTATAACCACGTGTAATAAAAAAGATATCCTCCAAAATTCTTGCCTAATCCGCCAATTCGCTGCTGTTACTGATATTAATTTTCTCCTTCTGGCGATATGCTGTCTAACACGCTAATAATTAATCATTTTGCCTAAGAACGGATAAAAAGAGAGTCAGACATGAGCGCATTACATTCTCCATCCGATACAGAAAACTACCAGCCTCTGGACACAGACATCCAAACGATAGCTGTCGTGAATATCACATATCACAAGGCGCGCCATCATTTCTCGCCACCGACGTCTCCCCGGTGGATATATTGTGGTTTTTTCTTTAATTCACGTATTTCAATCTGCTCAGGAGTAACCCATCTGTATTGTTCTGAGGTGACCATATCATCTCTGTTCAGGTGGCCAAATTTAGTGTGCCACTACAGTCTTTAAGGCATAGTGTATATCACCCGGAATTCTTTTTGAGATAACCGTGGCTCACATTTTCTGCAAGGTGCGATTAAATAACAATTAATGCAAAACTTTTAGTTACTCTCATTTGGAAAAACAGCCCTCAGATATATTTTTTTTCAATGGAAAAAGCACTCTAAATAATAACAATTAAAACAATCACGATTAAAATAATCGACTAAATAATAAATTTCATTTTTAATTTCATAGAAAAATGAAACACTAAAAAATATTGTAAACAAAAAATAAATGTGATTTAAAAAACATTAGCCAAAAACATATAATAATTGTAAAAATACACAGGTTGATATCAACACCTCTCACATAGTTAAATCCAGCATAAATTATTATGTTAATTAATAAATATATGAGGAATTAAATCATGAACAGAAAATTAGCGGCTTGTTTACTCTCATTAATGTTAGGCACTCTAGTTACTGCTAATGCC
>NZ_VCDP01000123.1:0-419 GCF_033949345.1 Xenorhabdus littoralis | reverse complement strand
GGACACCCTTAAGGTTATTTTCGCTGCGCTGGCTGAACTTAAAGTTATTCGTTGCCATTGTTGACCCCGGCTCTTCTCTCTGCCGCCTTACGCAGCAATTGACCAATAAAGTCCGTTCCCAGATAGCCAATCACTACACTGCCGATATAGGCCAAATCAGGATTTAGACCAATCAGGTTTAATACATCACGAATGAACCAGGCGAACATGGCACACATAAAGGCGTCGATAGAAACCTTTAGCCAGCCTCCGCCGTGATAGCGTCCCCGGAGAAAGGCCATAGTCCCCGCTAAGGTTGCTCCGATGCCTTGCTCCCGTATTGAGACGAGCCAGTCACCGAGATGTACCCATAAATCAGGATTTTCTTTCATCTTCATATTCCACCCCATCAGAACAATGGGCGTCCGTGGGGTGAGAGA
>NZ_VCDP01000122.1:0-1306 GCF_033949345.1 Xenorhabdus littoralis | reverse complement strand
TGTCCCGTCCTAAATAAGGTTGACACTTTTCTTCATCTATTGAGGAGAGTGTGATGAAATCAGAAAGCAAACGAACTCAGCGTGATTATTCACTGGCTTTTAAATTGGCCGTTGTTGAGCAAGTTGAAAAAGGCGAGATGACTTACAAACAAGCCCAAAGTCGGTACGGTATTCAAGGACGTTCAACCGTTTTAGTTTGGCTTAGGAAGCATGGTCAGTTAGATTGGAGTCTGGGTTGTACACCTTTACATCCTCAAGGAGTCGCCATGACCTCATCTTCATCGCTTACACCTGAGCAACGCATAAAAGAACTTGAACAGCAACTGACTGAAATGGAAAAGAAAGCCGAATTTTTTGAGGCGGTAGTAGAGGTGTTAAAACGGGATTATGGAGTGACTGTCGTAAAAAAGCCACGAGGCAAGTCATTCAGGCGAAAAAAGTAACCGGCTTGCATGTGGTTCAATGTTGCCGTTATCTGGGTATCACACGACAAGCTTATTATCAGCAATGTCAGCGGGCAGTCATCAAAGAACAACAGGATCAGGAGGTGCTGAGGCAAGTGCAATCAATCCGCCTGAAGCAGCCCCGTATTGGCACGAGAAAGCTTCAGTACCTGCTCAACCAATCAAACCCATTAAAAATAGGCAGAGACAGGCTGTTCGATTTACTCCGGACCCATCATTTGTTGGTCAGACCCAGACGGGCTTACCACAAAACGACGCAGAGCCATCATCGTTTTCACTGTCACCCTAATTTACTCAAAGCCGGCCCCAATAAGATAACCCCAACGGGGCCAGAACAAGTTTGGGTGGCTGATATTACGTATCTCCCCGTGAAAATAGGGGAAGCGTATTTGAGCCTGATTACGGATGCCTGGTCGCGTAAAATCGTGGGGCATCAAGTTCATGATAATTTAAGAACAGACTCGGTTATCAAGGCGTACAAACATGCCTTAAAAAACCGAAAGTTAGCCGAGCAATCGCTGATCCATCATTCAGACAGGGGATTACAGTATTGTTCAAAACACTATCAGGCGCTACATAAGCACCATGAAGTGATTTGCTCAATGACAGATGGCCACGACTGCTATCAGAATGCGTTGGCAGAGCGTGTTAATGGTATCCTGAAAACCGAGTTTTTACTCTGCAAACCGTCTGACCTTGAAGAAGCGACCAAAATGGTGAGTGAATCGATAGAGATTTATAATCGATATCGGCCGCACTTAGCGCTAAAATATAAAACGCCCGATGAAGTCCATTATCAGGCGTTAAGTAAAAATAGTGTCAACGTATATCAGGACTAGACA
>NZ_VCDP01000121.1:0-1633 GCF_033949345.1 Xenorhabdus littoralis | reverse complement strand
TTAGCGCCAAGAGCCGATGCCATCATGGGGCAGGAATATCTGTGGAGCGGCGATCAGCTTATCGAAGAAGTGCCGATTTACGCTGATGGCACACCAGTGGAAAATCAACGTATCCGCTGGCTCTACGAACCAAGTACCCTCACGCCATCAGCCCGCTTTGAAAAAGGCAAGCTACACTATATTGTTAGTGACCATCAGGGTACGCCGCGCGAGATGTTGTCCGAGGAAGGGGTACTGGTCTGGGCGCAGCGGCTGACAACATGGGGCAAAGCCGAGAAATCGCAGGTTATCGCGTCCAATAATCCGGATTATCATGTGGGCTGTAATTTACGGTTCGCAGGGCAATATGAGGATGAGGAAAGTGGATTATACTATAACCGCTTTCGGTATTATTCGCCGGAGACCGCGCAGTATATTTCGGCAGACCCGATAGGGCTGTTGGGCGGGTTTAATCCGTATGGGTATGTCCATAATCCGGCTAAGTGGGTAGATCCTTACGGTCTGGCGGGCGGAGTTGGGAATAAAGGCGATTACATCATAACTTATCGTGGAGATACACGGAGCTTCACTGAAATTTTTGATAAGGGATTTGAAACGCTTGGGCCAAGTAAGGATTTGTATAAACACGCATTAGATAATAGAGCACCTCCGAGCGATTTCGTAAGTACTACCATTGACCCGACAAAATCCATTAGTTTTGCAACAAAATATGGACAAAAAAGTGGCTATATGTACACCATGAAAACCAATCACGGTATAGATGTAAACAAAGCATTAGGTGCAAAAGCAGTCAATGCCGATGGAGAAATGTGGGACTATACTATTCTAAATCCAAAAAGGTATGGAAAATGACAGAGGTTGATAAAAGAAAAATCAAAATAATACTCAATGGAAAAATGGAAGAAGCTGAATTACATATGATTACTTCTCCGAGTAGGCATTGCTGTTTAAAAATATTTCATAATAATAATCAATTGGCAGAATCAAATGATACTGATTATTTTTCATGTTTTGCAGATTTAAGAAACCAATTAAAAAATATCATTTTTCTTTGCAAAGGAGCAAAAATAAATGTGTATCCGTCTGCCATGTCAAGGGATATGTCAGATGGTATAGTCGCTTATGAAACTACATTAGGTCAGCCTGGATTACCTGAAAATCAGATTCATATATTTGATTTAGAAGATAAAGATGTTGATGTTACTCCAGAAGAGCAAAGAAAATTTCATTCTCAATGGTTTGAATCATTGTAAGAACAACTGATTTATTAGCTTAAATAATGCCGGAAAGATCCCCGTGATCTTCCGGCTTTGTTCTGTTAAGAGCGGCTCATTCCCTGCCCTTAGCGGCTTTTGTACTCACCAATCAGTTCCCGCATTCTCAGCTTAATTTCTCTGATTTGCTCGCGCTGGCGCTGGTATTGCTGTTTGAGGCTGTTCGTCTCGTCACTGTCGGGGATCAATACCAGACAGCCATCCATAAACGCCACTGATATTCCAGCATGATGCACTGGAGCGGGAAAACGTACGAGAAAGAGCCAATGGCTTTATTCTTGCCAGCCGCTATACCGCGACCAGTTTGCTGGCACATCAGTCGGCGGGACAGGCCACCCAATTTTTCAGGGAAACGCTGG
>NZ_VCDP01000120.1:0-6570 GCF_033949345.1 Xenorhabdus littoralis | reverse complement strand
CAAGGTTTTTTATGCTCTCATTGTAAGACGCAATACGGGATTCATCGTGAGTCAGGAATTTCGCTTTGACATAGGAATTAACGAAAAAAATTCCCCGGATTTTCTGCATCAATTGCAGGCCCTGTACAGCAAAAGGGACATATAATTTGATATCAAACGCAGGTGCAGCAAGGATCATGGCTCGAATCTTAGGCGCGTAATCATGTACCCATGCCGACACTAACACAGCTCCGACACTCTGGCCGATCACCACGATATTTTCCATTGCGATGTCATGCTTAGCTGCAATAAATCTGACAAATTCATCAACATCACGAATCGATGTACCCATTGATGGACTGTAACCTCGTGGCCCTTCTGTTTTTCCGTGCCCACGGGCATCCCATGCAAACATGGGTACGTCAGGAAATCTGAGTTCGTCAACAACATGTTGAATTCTTCCTGAGTGTTCATGTCCCCGATGAAAAATGACAATGGCTTTCTCCGGCTTAGCCTGTTCTTGTGGCCAATAACGGTAAAATAGAGAAGTCTGATCTGATGTGGTGAAATAATGTTCTTCAGCAATGCGTTGATTATAAGATTGTGTCATGCTAATGCCTTAATGAGATTGTGACTGCTCAACCAGCCTGATTTCACGCAAGGATTTGACAACGCGCTGATAGCAGGTCATCAAAAGTAAAATGATCATGAAAGGAAATAAATAGTGACTCCAGATTAATGCTGAAGGAAAGAACGCAATAATCAGACCATAAGCACCGAAGACAAAGGCCCGGTCACTTTTTCCCATCGGACCGTCATAGCGTCGTGAGGCACCAATAGTTTGTGCCAGAACACCAATAAACTCCGTCAGAATGGTCAGGAATAAAATTATCAATAAACTCACGCTGCTGACATTGGGTAAAAAACAGAAGGGGAGATAGAGTGCGACATCAGAAATAATATCCCCAAGCTCATTATAGATGGCCCCCAAATGGGATTTTTGGTGGTGTTCCCGTGCCAGCATGCCATCAATTGCATTGAGTGCCATGCGAATAAAGAGAAAAACAGGTAATAACCAATAGAGCCAGGGGAAAGGCCATAGACTAAATAGAAAACCCCCCATGATTGATAAGAGCAGAGCGCCTAATGTCACTTGGTTGGCGGTGATCCCCTGTGTGTACAAAAAGGTTACGATAGGGCGTAATAAGTTTTGGAAACGAGGTTTTAGGTCGTATATGGTCATGTTGTCCTCAGTCCTTTGCCCCTTATTTTCAGGCTGAAATTTATAAGGGATGGAGGTAATCATCATTTCTGATGGGAAAAATAATAAATGGTTATTAAATAAAATGAAAGTTGTTTTATTTGGTAATAAACTTACATTTTATTTGATATATTATTTGATTGTTTTTATAAACATTATTTTTATAAACATAACATTGTTTTCATTGAATAGTGGATTCCGTGGTTTTTTCATGAAATGCTTGGCATGTCAGTGAAGATGGATGGGAATTTTGATGAAAATGAGTTTGGATTTATTACCAGATTAATTTGTGAGTGATATTTAATTAGCTTAAGGATAAATGAATTGTCTAGAGCATCGCGTTTATTATCTCTTATGGAAATATTGCGCAGTTATCACTTTCCTGTACAGGGAAAAGTGTTGGCTCAAAAATTGAACATTAGCTTGAGGACACTTTATCGAGATATTGCTACCTTACAGGCTCAAGGTGCAATCATTGAAGGCGAAGCGGGTATAGGTTATGTTTTACGGCCGGGATTTATCCTTCCGCCACTTATGTTAACGCAAAATGAAATAGAAGCTTTGGCATTAGGCGCTAGCTGGGTGGCAAAACGCACAGACTCTCAGCTAAAAACAGCCGCAAACAGTGCAATAAACAAAATTGCGGCTGTGATCCCGGCAGAACTCAAGCGATTTTTAGAGAGTAGTTCATTATTGATTGGACCTGCGTCTACGAAGGCGCAGCCCTCGGTTGACATTCAGCAGATACGGCAAGCGATCAATAACAGAAATAAAATCACCTTCATTTATCTGGATCTAAAGGAAAAACCATCTGAAAGAACAATATGGCCATTCGCGTTGGGATATTTTGAAAATATCAGTATAGTCATTGGCTGGTGTGAGTTACGAAAAGCATTTCGCCATTTCAGGTCGGATAGGATGACCGATTTGATGATAGAAAAACAGTGTTATCCTCGTTCAAGACAGTCCTTGTTGAAGGAATGGCGGGAAACAGAAAAAATACCGAATTAATTTGTAAAAAGGTGTCGGTGGAATATATTTCCGTAACTCTATTCTTATTTATGATTTTTGCTCATTAACATAATGAAAAGACTACTGACAAAAACTGTCACATCAGATTGTTATCCTGATGGCTATCAAGATTCTTAGCTATCTAATTGTTGGAGTTTTTTCATGTTAGCCTTAACTTTTTCTACATCGATAAACGCAAAACCATCTCAAATCTGGGCTCATTATGTCGATTTTGATTTGCGGAAGAAATGGGAGGTTGATCTCGAGTCTTTTGAGTTCGAAAATGAAATTAAAACAGGGCAATACGGCACAATGGTATTAACTGGTATGCCTGAAATTCGCTTCTATCTTGCGAAGATTGAAGTGAATAGAGAGTTTACCGATCAGGTTAATTTGCCACATATGGGAATGTTAACTTTCTGCCATCAAATCCTGATTGATGAAAATAGCATGGCAAACCGTATTCAGGTGACAGCCTCTTTCGAACCCCAAAAAGATATTCCCAATGTCCAAGCTGAAAATTTCTTTAAGCAGGTGACCCAAGATCTGGTTGAGACTGTATCAAGACTTAAGACAGTGGTTGAAAAAACTGAAATGGAAGAATCCGTTTCTATGAAACCTAATCTTCAATTGGTCTATTCCTCTGATATTGAGCGTTCTACAGATTTTTATAAAACAATTTTCAATGCAGAACCGATCTTCTCCAGTCCGCGTTATGTGGCATTCTCTGCTGATAAGGATGCTATTTTTGCTATTTGGCGCGGGGAGACAAAGCCAGAACGTGCTACTCAGCGATTTTCTGAAATCGGCATTATGTTACCATCCAACAAAGATGTTGATCAGCTCTTTGAAATATGGCAAAAAAATCCAGATATTGAGATTAAGCAAGAACCTTGCACTGAAGTTTTTGGTCGTACTTTCCTCGTGAAAGATCCTGATGGACATATTATTCGAGTATGCCCTTTAGATTAAATTAAATGAAGGAGATGGTATTGTATGTCCGGTTTTAATCATCAAGATGGCAGCTATTTAGAGGTTGACGGAGCTCATATCTATTATGAGTTACAAGGTAAGGCAAATGGTTATCCACTGATTTTTCTGCATGGTGGTTTACATGACATTGAGACATTTAACCGGATAGTGGATAATTTTGGTAATACTTACCAACTTATTGGAATAGATAGCCGAGGGCATGGTAAATCTACATTGGGACAAGGAAGCCTGACATATAAACGCCTTCAACAGGATATAGAAGCGATAATCAGGCATTTAAAATTAGTGAAATGCAGCATTATTGGTCACAGTGACGGAGGGATTGTTGCTTTGCGACTGGCAGCAGCAGGGAGCATTCCAATCGATAAAGTTGTGACAATAGGTGCTCATTGGACACTAAAAGCAGATGATCCAGCGAAAGAGATGTTTCAATTCATTACTGCGGAAAGTTGGCGCGCAATGTTACCTGACAGTTATGAAAGCTATCATAGATTGAATCCAAAGGCAGATTTTAATAAATTGATTAGCAGTATTATTCCTATGTGGATCGATGCGGGTGAAAGTGGTTATCCGAATCAGACTATTCGGGAAATAACTTGTGAATTACTGATCGTTCGGGGGGATAAGGATAGTTTGGTTTCTCGTATTAACTCTGTAGAATTAGCAGATCAAGTTAATCATTCTTATTTGCTAAATATCCCTTTTACAGGTCACTCTCCTCATGAAGAGAAACCGGAGTTATTAATGCCATTTTTGAATGAGTTTTTATAAATGAATTTCGCCTGATAGCAATAAACGTTTTTATTTAAAAAAGAAGCGCAAATTGTTTTCAGGCAATTTCCATTTTTTAGGATCATTATATTATATGGTAATTGTATTTTATTAAGATTTATTTAAATTTTTTAATAATAAACGACAACATTCTTTTTCGGATAAAGCCACTGGCGACTCGTATGGTCAGCCAGTAAAGAGTAAATAATTTTTTGGTTTGTTCAGTTGGGCAAAAAGCAAATGTTTCGGTTATTAATGAACGATGCCCATTAGAGTGTTCTTTAACTAAAAATCGTAATACCAGTTTAGCGGATGTATTATCATCGAAACGAATAAATGACTCCAGATTAGGTTGATGTATAATACCTAAATCTGCCTGCCAAAATCGACCAGTTAATCCAAAGGATATTTCATGATCGTTTTCTTTTAGTATAGTAAAGGTACTTAAATTAAATCTATCATTGCTATTTTTTGATTTTTTTTGAAGTATGTATCCAGGTAAATTTCTAATATTAGATAAAGTATGAATAAAAACATCATCAGATATGTCAAAGCTTTTTACCGCTTGAATCATAGATCTCGCTGGTGCGTTAACTGATTTTGATTCATGTCGTTCATGGAAGTGAAAGCAGGACAGGAAAGGGGTTGGATTTTTCCATTTCTGATATTTTTTATGACTGACTAATCCTAAGAATGTCATTTTATATTCCCTTTATTGAGAACTTTATGCCTTGATATTTAAAAATTTTGCTTTTTTGGCTATGCTACGTTCTATTTGATGCTAAAAATAAAATTACCATCAACTAAATAATAGGTCAATAGATTATTGACCAGATATTTCCTGTAATTTTTATTATTCAATAGGCGTACATAACTCTATAAGAGTCCCTTCAGGTGAACGAATATAAGATACTGTTTGTCGCCATGGTTTTTTCATTGGTTCCTGAACAGAGCTGGCACCGGCACTAATTGCATTTTGATGTGATAAATGAATGTCTTCTGTGGTAAACGCAAGTTCGATCCCAAATGGTTTTGTTTTGGCATTAGTCGGTGTGAAATATTTTTTACCAAAATTATATTCTCCAAGCGCCAGAGAAGCAAATGCCAACGTCGTGTTTCCGGTATCTAGCTCACCATAATCACCAGATGTATCTATAAACTTCTTTTTAAAGCCGAAAGATTTTTCGTAAAACTCTATTATTTCACTGACTGAATTGACGTATATAATGATATACCCTAATTTCATTTTATGATCCTCGTTGTAATCTTCGGTTATAGATATTTCAGTAAATTATCATCATGTGAATTTTATTGGCTAAAATATAGTCCATGCTAAACAAATTTCAAGTGAACAATGGGAGTGGAGTGAGAGAATATAGCGTCTTTTGTTATTCATTCAAGAGTAACGATTATATGCCTTAATGAGGAGAAATAGATGTCAGAATATTCATTGCCTGAGGAAATGACGGCGATAGCGATTAGCCATTCAGGAGAGCCGGATGTTTTGACGGCGATAAAAATATCTGTCCCAAAACTGGGTGCAGAGGAAATATTGATTAAAGTGGCTGCGGCAGGTGTCAACAGACCGGATGTATTACAACGACGCGGATACTATCCGCCACCGCCTGGTGCTTCAGATATTCCTGGCTTGGAAGTTTCAGGTACAGTTGTTGCGCTTGGGCAGAGTGTCAAACACTATGCTATCGGTGATCAAGTATGTGCTCTGGTGGCTGGAGGAGGGTACGCTGAATATTGTAAAGTGCATGAAAGTAACGCATTACCTGTTCCCAGTGGCTATAGCTTGTTGGAAGCAGCGGCATTGCCGGAAACATTTTTTACGGTATGGGTCAATTTATTTCAACGTGGCAAGTTAAAAGCAGGCGAGACAGTTTTGATCCATGGTGGTACTTCTGGTATTGGAACTACGGCCACTTTACTGGCAAAAACGTTTAATGCCCGTGTCATTACTACAGTGGGTTCCGAAGAGAAACGCCAAGCCAGTTTGGCGTTAGGCGCTGATTTTTCTATCAACTATAAAACTGAAGATTTTATCGAGAAGACTCATCAGATAACAAACGGGCATGGTGCCGATGTGATTGTCGACCTGATTGCTGGCGATTATGTGGCAAAAAACTTTCAGGCCGCAGCCACAGAAGGAAGGATTGTCCAGATTGGTGTGCAGAGCGGCAGGGCGAAAGAATTGGATTTGATGCCATTGCTGAAAAAACGTCTGATTATGACGGGATCGACGCTGCGTTCCCGTAGTGTTGAGGATAAGGCTATCATTGCGCGTGAATTACGTGAAAAAGTTTGGCCGTTATTAGATCAAGGTCTTATTAAGCCACGAATTTTTAAAACATTTCCATTGATTCAGGCGTCAGGTGCTCATGCGTTGATGGAAAGCAGCTTGCATATTGGAAAGATTATGCTGGTGATATGAGTTATAAACGGTTTTGTCGGATCTCGTCGAGGGTTCGCCCCCTCCCGTTCGGAAGGCATAAAAAAAGCCTGAACATTAGCTCAGGCTTTTTCTACAATATGGCGGTGAGGGAGGG
>NZ_VCDP01000118.1:0-539 GCF_033949345.1 Xenorhabdus littoralis | reverse complement strand
CTGCAATCCTGATGCCGGATGGCGGCGGTGCTCAGTACCGGCTGATGGTTCATCATATTAAACCCGGCACTGGCTAAATCCCGCGTGGGCCGGATGGCATTTTGTCCCCTGCCGCCCTGCTTTTTACCGCCAATCCACGGATGCCCGCCTGTCCCGGTGGCTTTGGTGCCGGCATTATTGGCCCTCACCGCGTCAGCATCCCCGCTGTTAACCTGTGTCTTGTATTCCTGCATCGCCGCAGACTGCGTCCATTTGTTGTTTTGCGCAAAATCCACCATTCGTCTGGCCATGTTCTGGCAGTTGAACTGGGCTTTGTCGAACGCGACATTCGCCTGCAATACCCCGTTGGTCAGCATGTCATACAGCCCCGGGTTGGCCCGCTGGATTATCATGGCGGGAAGACTGGCGACCGCGCCGGTGGCGCCCTGAATGACTTCGCTCATCAGGTTTTTCATGCCCGCCGTGATACCGTTGAGCTGATTACTGACCGTGGTTTTTAAATCAAAATTGCCGCACATCAAATCCGAACTCCAGCCCAG
>NZ_VCDP01000117.1:0-1874 GCF_033949345.1 Xenorhabdus littoralis | reverse complement strand
TGAGAGAGTCGCCCCTGTGAATTGAGTTAATAGGAAGTACCGTTATGGGGATTCCCATATCGGATAGGTTTCAAATAGTTAGGATGCCAGCCGCAATGCATGTATACGGATGTGATGAGAGTGATTGCGGTGGTAAATATAGGATATAGGAAACCTCGCTAAGGCGAGGTCTTGAATGAACATTTGAAAAAATGTAATGCTAAAATGCATGGGATTACATGGAATAAATAGAAATAGGAACTATATATTCTTTAAAACTAACCAAAACCTCCATCCTATGTCACCCAGCATAAACACTGATGATAAGAACACCCACAAACAAATATAAGCACTAATATACAAAAATTGTTTCGGTGATATTACAGTCCAACAACCAATAGCAAGAGAAAATGCATACCACATCGACACTGTAAATATTTTTTTTAATAGGACACGATAATGCCCCGATATTTGCATTTTTCTCAATAGATTATTACCAGATACAGATGCAAGAATCGATAACCCGGTAATTAGAAACCCCAACAGTGTTGCAGACACTTGCGCAGCGACGGTTGCTGCTGAACGGATAGCTGTATCATCAAGACCTATAAACCAACCTTTATACCATGTAGCAATAGTGAGGAATAATGTGATAAATATGCATATTTTTATATAATATCTCATCGTATCCCCCTTCTTACTCGTCAGTTATCACACTTTAAAATTAGCATCAAAATGATGCTGTTTCTGGTCCTTAACACCTTTAATACCTTGATATATGTCAGTTGAGTAAATTTCACCACCTTCTCTAACTGGCACATCAATTTTGTCATAAATGCGTTCTGCAAATAGGTCTATCGGTTCTTTTACTCCAGAAATTTTGACTTTTAATTTTTTTGTATATTCTGAATTTAATAAATTACGAATATAACCCTTAGTTTTTTCCAGAAGTCCTTGCTGCTTGGATGCAATCGCTATTTTTCCAGTAAATTTTGTTCCGCCAACATCCGTTAACATGTCAAAGGAGTCTTGAGTCCAGGCATCTTCTGGATCGGGTTGATACTCTTTTCCTATGGGTCTAGCCACTGAGAATTCAACACTTTTTATCAATCCTTTTTTGAAAATGACATCCAGCGATTCTTTAGTCAAAATATCATCAAATCTAATTGTTTGTTTTTCTTCGGTAAATTCAGTGAGATATTTAGATAATACTGAGATTACGCCTCCTTCCCGGCTGCATTGGTAACCTAATACTTCTACACCTTCTCTCTCTTTGAAAAGCACAAAATGATTTTTTTCAATAAATTCTTTTCCTTCATCCAGTTCAAGATATTCTTCCTCAAGGCTGGACTTGCTGCCAACCGCAGGCCTGTCTAAACGGAACCTTACCAAATATCCTGTTATAGATTTCATATCTATATCAACCGTAAGACCCCTAATTTGATAGGCTGTATCTCCTGCTGGCATTACTTGTAAAGGTTCATTTTGTTGTGCGAGTTCCGATAGTATCCTCCATAAGGTATCGACTTCTTCATCAACTCCACATCTGGATTTATAAAAACGAACTGTATATCTTTTGTTCTTCAGATTCATGTTCTTCTCTTTACTTAAGATTATTGTACAAATCTTAAGTAAATCACACATAGAACAACAATCAACCAAAACGACACAGGCACATTTAAATTAGTGAGTTACATCAAAATTATCTCAAATAATGCTTGATATTAAAATAAACGGAAGAAAAAAATCATTAAAATATGTTGCTACTTTTATGCTGATCTGTATACAAACACAGTATCACTCACAACTCCAACTGAAAAGAAGGTTTTACCTATCAATTCCCAAGCTGCCCTAATAACCTAAATTGAAAACCGTATAATCAGAACCACCCGCAT
>NZ_VCDP01000116.1:0-314 GCF_033949345.1 Xenorhabdus littoralis | reverse complement strand
GGACGAACCGTCACGGTATAGAGCGTCTTATTGCCATCGGTGCCCGTCCAGTCGGCATGGGAGATGATGCCGGTGATTTTGCGTTGCAGCGTTTCCCCGTTAAACACCTGTAACACCGCTTCCTGCATCAGCAGCGCGGTTAAATCGATTTCCGGTTTCGGCCGAAAAGGGTTGTCGGGCAGCGATTGAACCAGTGTCAGGTTGAGGGTAAACAGTTCAGATAACCCTTCCTGAAGGGAAAACTCGCCCACAGCAAAGGTGGATTCAGGCAGGCCGGCTATCTGAAAAGTAAAACGTAATCCACTTTTTGAGGT
>NZ_VCDP01000115.1:0-205 GCF_033949345.1 Xenorhabdus littoralis | reverse complement strand
GTAAAATTTATCGGTTTATAGGGAGTATCAGCCCCCCCAATTGTATGCTGTATGAAAATCAGTCACTATTGGAGCCTCCAACACAGTCTAAAAAACATCCATCATCCATGTTCTGTATAAAAAAATAACTTTGTTGGCACTGCCAACACAGAATAAAAAATCACCACACATCTTAAGTTGTATGAAAAACAGGCTCTTGTGCCCC
>NZ_VCDP01000114.1:0-781 GCF_033949345.1 Xenorhabdus littoralis | reverse complement strand
GATATAAAAATGCCACCACGGTTGTGATGGCATGGGTTATTGCTTTAATAGACTGGCTTTAAATTTGACTAACTGCTTTTTTAAGTTTTTCTTTTGCTATTTCAATGACTCTATCTTTAATTTCATTAACAGATAAAGTTTCACTTTCTAGTAAGACAATCTCAGTCACAAAACGATAATCATCAAGTTCTTCTGAAGAACAGACAAGTTCCACCCCCAAGCCTTCATGGCGAACGCCATCAATATAAACTCCAGTAGGTGTTATATTTTTAACTAAAAAATCCATGATACCTTCCTTATTAATACCTTATTTATTGGAAGTACCATTTTAATTTCGCTGTAGTTTTAATACAGTCTTCACACTTGTCTCTAGTTTCAAACAAATCTACAAATACTGTCTCTAACATACTCCCACCACCCCAGAATCATTTGCTCTGAGGTGGCAGGGTGTTATTTGTTCTCATGATATTGGCCCGTTCCTCTATCTTTCCTATAATTGTCTCTAACTGCAACGCCAGACAGTACATTCTGAAGAGTGACGGTGAGAATGATGACTGATTAGCTTGTGCACGATACTCAGTCGCTATTATGGGGGTTTGATATGTAATCATTTCTTTCCTCTGCATTCCGCCTTCACATAATCCCTCAATCCAACGTACTGGGCTTCGAGGGTTTCAAGTTCTCCGAGGAGACGTACAAAATCTTGTTCAGCGTCTTTCTCCAGTCGGGCGGGTCTTGAACCATCCAAGCCGGAGGGGGCAGCGGTTTCAGACACTGGACA
>NZ_VCDP01000113.1:0-586 GCF_033949345.1 Xenorhabdus littoralis | reverse complement strand
GATATAAAAATGCCACCACGTCCGAAGAGGTGATGGCATGGGTTATTGCTTTAACCACTCAAGGGAATGGGTAAAGAAATATTGCGTTTGGTTTCAGAGGTTAACCAATTGTTAAGAATTATTCGCTTTTAATTAAGATGAAATGGAGTTATTAGATTCTGCGGTATCGTAAGTAATAGATGGTGAATAAAATGAAAAAATACATTCTTCTTTGCCTGCTGGCTGGTTCTACTCTTTTAGCTTCAATGCAGACTTATGCTGTGGCTTGCTCGATAAAATATCCTCCTGATAGCCCAGGGTGGAGACATTGTACGCTCGATTGCGCACTAACTTTTGGTCCAATTGGTATTGTACCTTGTTTATAGGCTCGCCTGTCCCATTAACCCCAATACAAACTTAATCATAACTCTATCTGGCTCTCAAACTTTCATCTTTTCAGGTTGATTGTCAGATAGAGTTCATAGCTCACGACACTGCGTCCTAACATCCCCCACCACCCCAGAATCATTTGCTCTGAGGGGGCAGCGGTTTCAGACACTGGACACTGGGCTTTGACATACACGCGTTTAACGTTAGTGCGCAAATC
>NZ_VCDP01000112.1:0-7597 GCF_033949345.1 Xenorhabdus littoralis | reverse complement strand
TGAGTGTTGTTGCGTTGATTGGGGTGTTTACGCTCTAGTCGGAAAATATATCGCTGAAAGGCAAGTAGCAGAAAGACGTTTGAGAAGAAAAGTCTGCGGTCGAACCGCAGACTTTTTACTAAAAATTAAAGCATTTTACTTAGAACTTATAAGAAATAGTGGCTTTATAAGCGCGGCCTTTCTCTTCTTGTCCCTTATAAGTATTCAGGTAGTAGGATTGCTCGTTGTAACGTTTATCAAAGATATTATCGATACCAAGCTGAATTTCTGTATTTTTCCACGAGCCTGATTTCGGTGCCCAGGAAATATACACATCACTGACGCCATAACCAGATTTATGTACATTTACAATCTTACCTTTATTAGTCCCTTTTGCATCTGTGGCACGGACAAATCGAGAGTTCCAACCAAGTTCAATATCAGTTTTATCAAATAAGTAGCTCCCGCCAATAGTGAAAGCATCACCTATAGTTGGGGTAAACTCTCGTCTTTTGTCAAACAGCGCACTACCTGTCAGGATTTTGTTATCAGCTTTGGCGTAAGTCGCCCTTAAAGACAGGTTATCCAACTGATATTTGGTCGATAATTCAAACCCTTCCAGTCTGGATTTCGGAATGTTATTTAGTTCACTATTAGCCAAAGTGGTGGCCAGATTTTTGAAATTGGTTTGGAATACTTTACCAATGACAGTGAATGAATCATTTTCAGCAAAAACACTAGGATATGTTCCTGCTGCACCCGTTTCTAAGTTATAACCCGTTGTGGCTTTCAGGTTGGCATTATGATTACTTGGTCCCATGCCAACCTCTTTGCCCAATGGGCCTCTGAAGAGTTCGGTATAATTGGCAAATAATGTTGTTGACGCACCAAGTTCGTATTTCAAGCCGAGTGCTTTTGAGAAATGGGCATAAGTTCTCTCAAAAGGCTCACTATTTTCATTAATGGTATTATATTGGTAGTGATCCCATCTGACACCAGGAATAATATGAAAATCAGCTAATTGAATATCATCTTCCAGATAAACAGAGGATGATTTTCCTGTTTCTACGGCTTTTTTATGCACATTTTCTGCTACATCAGTGTATGCCATCCGGGTATCAAAATATTCATACCCATAGGTTAAATCATGGGAGAGTTTCTGAGTATCAAAACTAGAAACATTGCGCGCCCTGATACCCTGGGTTTCAACAATACTGTCAAAACCTCTTCCCGGCCCGTTGACTTCCCTCATATGATTGAAGTTTTGTTCTGTGTGATAAGCAGAAATTTTCAAATCAATTAAGTCATTATCAACGGGTACATATCGATAAGCAATATTATAGCCATCACGCTCTGAAGCGTACTTCGCTTTTTTCCCTTTATTCACATCAGGGCCAAAATTCAATCTGAAATTCGTATCAGCATCATTTTTATAATGCTCTTTTGATACACTGATATACTGATCATCAGTCAGATTGAATTTTGCTTTTAATAAGTAATTCACCAATTTCCCATCGGTAGGAATTGAGTCTCTCCCGAAGTAATCCCTGCCCGTTTTAGCATCACCTATATTGCGGTGATTAAAGTAACCTAATAAATCAACCGCACCCAATCTGCCATAAGTTGCTAAAGATTGTTGGAATTCAGCGCCATTACTGACGTAGCTTAATTTTCCTTTTGCACCAAATAATTGGCCCGGTTCTAATAAATCACCAGCATCAACGGTTTCAAACTTTAATGCACCACCAAGGGCACCGGTATCATAGGTAATACTGTTGGTACCAACATTGATATCAATTTGCTTCAGCATTTCAGGATCGATGCTGTAGCTCCCTGAATGATGGAAGTGATAGCCTTCTTGTCTTGCACCATCAACCGTTACGTTGATGAATTGATCATCCATGCCACGAATTTTAAAACGCTGCCCCAACGCGCTAGGGTGACCCGCTTGTACGCCCGGTACATTCTTTAAAATTTCGCCGACACTTTGTGCCTGTTTGACTTTGATTTCGTTACGACCAACTTTCCCACTATCTTGTTCTGCATTGTTACTTGCAATAACAACGACTGTGTCGCCAGTTGTATTCGATTTTTGGATTTTGTTTTCCGTGGTGGCTAGTGCGTTGCTGGAAATAAGAGCGGTCAACATAGATGCTGACATCAAAGGAACACACAAACCATTTTTAGCCAGGATTGCGGAAATTTTAGTTAGTTTTGCCATTTTTCTTTTATAAAAAATATTATGAGAATCATTATTATTTACATTTAGATGATAAATGTAAATAACTTTAACTATGCGTAAAGAAAAAATGGTTCAAATCAGAATGCTTAGCCTCATGAGGCCGCATTAATTCACTACTTGGCTATTCAATTACTCAATAGTAGCCAGTATGCTTTCTGCATTGTGATAATCACCCGCTTGCGCGCAAAATGTGATTTTTCCCGAACGATGGGCGCTGATTTGCACTTCCATCTTCATCGCTTCCATCACGGCAATCACATCACCATCACGAACTTGTTCGCCCTCTGTAACCAGCCATGAATGCAATATGCCGGAAATAGGCGCTTTCACCTGACGAGGATCTGTCTGTGCCTTTTCCTTTTCAGGCGACGGAGTGAATGAGTGCTCACTTGTCGGTGTTAATTGAGCCAATCCTGCCAATAAATCTGACGGTAATCCCAGTTCATGTCTGCGACCATCAATCTCAATATATGTGCGAGTGATGCTTTTATCTGCTGTTAAAGTCTGACGCGGGGAACTTTTCAGTTCATGGGCAAAATCTGTCTCAATCCAGCGAGTATGCACATGAAATTCATCACTGGAAACAAAATCAGGGTGTTCCATCACGGCTTGATGGAAAGGTAATACAGATGCCACCCCGCTGATTTTAAATTCCCGTAATGCGCGACGGGCACGGGAAATCGCTTGTTCACGAGTCGATCCAGTGACGATTAATTTCGCCATCAAGGAATCAAAAGTAGCTGGAATGGTGGAACCGTTTGTCACTCCCGAATCCAGACGGATACCAGGGCCAGAAGGTGGAATAAATTCGCTGATTATGCCAGATGTCGGTAAAAAACCTTTACCGGCGTCTTCCGCGTTAATACGAAATTCAAATGAATGCCCTCGCGGCACTGGTGTTTCCTGAATGCTCAACGGATAACCTTCCGCCACACGTAACTGCTCGATAACCAAATCAATGCCCGTTGTTTCCTCCGTTACCGGATGCTCTACTTGTAAGCGAGTGTTCACTTCCAAAAAAGAGAGCGTTCCATCCGCGCTCAGCAAGAACTCTACTGTGCCAGCTCCCACATAATTAGCTTCCACACAAATGGCTTTTGCTGATTGGTGAATTCGCTCTCTTTGTTCCTCCGTTAAAAATGGCGCAGGGGCTTCTTCCACCAGTTTCTGATTCCGGCGTTGCAAGGAGCAATCTCGGGTTCCAAGTACGACAACATGACCCTGTTTATCCGCAATCACTTGCGCTTCTATATGACGTGGCTTATCCAAAAATTGCTCAATAAAGCATTCACCACGCCCAAATGCAGCCGTCGCCTCACGTACTGCCGAATGATAAAGTTCTGCCACTTCATCCAATCGCCAAGCGACTTTCAAACCACGTCCACCGCCGCCAAATGCGGCTTTAATGGCGATCGGCAAACCGTGTTTCTCCGCAAAAGCGACAACTTCATGTGCATCTTTCACGGGTTCTGCTGTGCCAACGACTAATGGGGCTCCCACTTTCTGAGCTATTTTACGCGCCTTAACCTTATCGCCCAGTTCATCAATAGTTTCAGGATTCGGACCAATCCAAATTAATCCCGCATCAATCACAGCACGGGCAAATTCTGCTCTCTCAGACAAAAAACCATAGCCCGGATGCACCATTGTTGCCCCTGACTGCTTCGCCACTGCCAGTAAACGAGAAATATCAAGATAGGTTTCTGCGGGACTATTTCCCCCCAGACTATAAGCCTCATCGGCCAATTGCACATGTAGAGAATTGATATCAACGTCTGCATAAATAGCAACCGTCTGCACGCCATAATCACGGCAAGCACGAATAATACGGACGGCAATTTCACCACGGTTAGCAATCAGCACTTTTCTAGTGTTCATAGCAAATATTGACTCCCTTAAATTTCATGGAATGAGCTGATAGGATTAAACCGAACTTTGGCATTGATGGGTATTTGACCTGCAAGATCAAGGTGATAGTCTGCAACTGAAGCGATTACCGGATACCCTCCGGTCAGTGGATGATCCGCCAAAAAGAGTACAGGCTGACCACTGGCAGGAATTTGAATCGCTCCTGTGCAAGTGCCTTCACTGGGTAATTCCTGCTGTTTAATGCGTGATAGTGGGTACTCACCATTTAATCGCAGTCCGATTCTGTTGGATTGAGGAGTCACTTGCCAAATTTGCTCGCTTAACAAATCGAGTGCTTGCTGAGTAAACCAATCCGTGCGAGGGCCAAGAATGACATCTAATATCACAACATCATTTTTATTTGGCATGGCAAAAGCGGGAGTTTCGGAAAAAGATACCGCCGCACACGGAGAAGTTTCTCTGATGGCTAACTTATCCCGCACGTTTAACGGTGATGGCCCGATATTAGATAGCATATCAAATGAATGGCTGGATAAAATGGCAGGTACAACAAAACCCCCTCTCACTGCCAAGTAAGAACGCATACCAGCAGCAGGAGTACCCAGCAAAATTTTATCCCCGTCATTGAGATCAATGGGTTGGTAAGTATTCACATAGAGTGTTTCACCCTCTGGGGTATTAATCTCTATTGGACATGGTGCTCCCGTAATCGCAATGAGTACTTGTCCATGGGCAGTAGCCTTGAATCCACCCTGCACTATTTCCAGACAGGCTTGATCGGAGACATTGCCAACAATACGGTTTGCACTACGCAAAGCACTTTTATCCATCGCTCCCGATTCTGAGATCCCTAGTCCTGATTGGCCAATACGCCCCAAATCCTGAAACAGAGTTTGTAATCCGACTGACAAGATTTCCAAATGACAAGAAGTTTCGGAGACAAAAACGGGATTCTTGAGTGATGCCTTTGGTAAACTGACTGTCGTACGGAGCTGCCCCGCATCCCGAAAATTAACCCGATAACCCGGCTGCAATAAAGCGGGAGATAAACGGGACAGATCCCACATGCATTCGGTTGTGATACCGATAATCTGCCATCCCCCCGGACTCGCCTGCGGATAAACGCTGCTGAATTCCCCTGCCAATGCCACGGCACCCGCAGGAATACGTGTTCTGGGTGTTTTCCTTCGGGGAATATTCCACGGTAAAGCTTCCGACACCATATAAGCAAAACCGGGAGCAAAGCCAGTAAAAGCCACGGTATATTCATTTTCCGTATGTTGGTGAATGACATCCGAAACGCTAATCCCCAATAATTCAGCAACTGTCGCAAGATCCTCACCGTTATAATGCACCGGAATTTCTATCTGTTTTCCCGCCCTATGAGCATACTCCAGCAAGTCTCGACGACTGATTTCTGTCACCAATTGTTGAGAGGATATTGTTGCCTGCCGAAAACGAATCAGCAGAGTTCTCGCAGCCGGAATAATTTCGTCAACGCCCAGAATAGGTGCCATATTCAGTGAATTCAATAGTGCCAATGTTTCTGACAGTCCATTCAGCTCAACCATGATGGTATTGAAATTAACAGGTAAAAAACGCAAGGCTATCTCCCTAAATCATCGGCTATGTCAGCGCGAACTGTATTTATGGATGAATAAATGGTCGGATGGTAATGCCTGCCTGTTGCAAAACAATTTTGACCTGTTTTGCCATCTCTACCGCACCGGGGCTGTCACCATGCACACAAATAGAGTCCGCTTGAATAGGGGTAAATTTGCCATCAATCGACTCAATTCCTCCTTCTGTCACCAGCTGTAACATACGTTGAGCAACAAGATCTGCATCATGCAATACAGAACCCGCATCACGACGGGAAACTAGCTCTCCCTTTGAGGTATAGGCTCGATCAGCAAAGGCTTCTGCAATGGTTTTCAGTCCTCTTGCCTGAGCCAGTTTGAGGATATTTGAACCCGCCAAACCAACCAGAGCAAGACTCGAGTCAATCGCCAGAATACCCTCAATAACAGCATTTGCCTGATATTCATCATTCGCGATTGTGTTATAAAGTGCGCCATGAGGTTTGACATAATTGACTCTTGTACCTGACGCAGCTGCCAATCCTTGCAATGCACCTATTTGATAAATAATGTCCGCAGTCAGTTCATGGCTGGCAATATCCATTTTACGTCGTCCAAAGCCCACTAAATCGGGATAGGAAACATGAGCGCCTATCACCACATTATTTTCTTTAGCCGATTTTAATGTCCGCAATATCCCAACGGGATCGCCCGCATGAAAACCACAGGCAACATTAGCACTACTGACGATTTCTAATATTATTTCATCGTTTCCCATACACCATTGGCCGAAACTTTCACCAAGATCGCTATTTATATCGATCGTTTTTATCATGAAGAATCCCTTAGGCTGATGTCTCAAGTTCAAAAAATCGCAACTGAAATTGTTTAAACAAAGTGAATTAATTGTTGAACAATTAATAGGTTTTGACGAGTAAATAAGCAAATAGAATTGTATTATCAATCGCAAAAGTTTAATAAAGATCACTTTATTAATATCTGGAGCTGGATTTATCATCAGGATGCACAATTTAAGTGCAATATATTGAGTGTGATATACGCAGCCAAAATTCCCTGTAGTATATCAATTGTGCATCAAGGCCATAGCTTGCTGGTTTTGAGGGAATGTGTGAAGATTCATTTTTATTTATATTTCTAGGGTATTCACTGTCAGTCACTAAATCTAATGGATATTTATGAAAACAGACCATTCTCCCCAGATTTTGAGCAAGAGGATCGCCGAAATTATAAGAAATAAGTTGGTTGTTGGGGAGTTATTGCCGGGACAGCGACTATCAGAAGCCGCACTCAGTGAACAACTAGAGATTTCACGCAATACATTACGTGAAGCATTCCGCCTGCTAACTCAAGAAGGGCTGCTGAAACATCAACCGAATCGTGGCGTGTTTGTTGCTACTCCCGATATCGCATCAATTATTGATATTTATCGGGTTCGGCAACTGATTGAATGTCAGGCTCTGGCTCAGGCTTATCCAATGCATCCCAGCGTTGCTAAAATGAAACAAGCCGTTGAAACCGCAAAGCAATACCGTGATAAACAAGATTGGATGGGTGCCGGAACAGAAAATATGTGTTTTCATGCCGCAATTGTAGAGTTAACTGATAGCGAAAGGTTGATTGCTTTCTATCGTAATATCTCTGCGGAACTTCGTCTGGCTTTTGGTATTTTGAACGATCCAGAGCTTTTGTATACACCCTATATCGATAAAAATGCCCATATTCTGGAACTACTTAATTCCGGACAAAATGAGCTGGCAGCTAAGAAAATGAGTGACTATCTGGAATTATCGGAAAGGACGATACTGGCAGCTTATACCCGAAAAAATAGTTAATAATCATAATGATATATTTTTCAGATACGGTCCCGAATTTCCCGGCGGCCCAACGCAAAAAAGCCATCCGGGGA
>NZ_VCDP01000111.1:0-263 GCF_033949345.1 Xenorhabdus littoralis | reverse complement strand
TCACCACCGATATCCGGTACGTTGACTTCTTTCGCCGCAGATGCCGCCGGCGCTGCTGCCGCTACAGGCACAGCAACAGGTGCTGCACCAGAACCCGCAACTTCGAATACCATGATCAGAGAACCAGTTTTCACTTTGTCGCCAGCCGCGATCTTGATCTCTTTCACCGTACCTGCGAATGGCGCAGGAACTTCCATCGAAGCCTTGTCACCTTCAACAGTAATCAGGGACTGTTCTTCAGTGATGGTATCACCCACTTTTAC
>NZ_VCDP01000110.1:0-32739 GCF_033949345.1 Xenorhabdus littoralis | reverse complement strand
ACCGCATAAGCCCCCCCTGCCGCTAATGTTGCATTATCAAAAGCTTCACTTTGCAGAAATTCCAGTGCCTTATCCGGGGTCGATTTTTCTGTCCGGGGGGGTACCGGCGAAGACCGGCCCCCCTGTGCCGGCGATGTACGATGATTTGCCACGGGAGGCTGATAAGGCCGCTGTGCCGCCGCGGCCCCCATAATGACATTCTGTGAAACGCTCATGTTTCTCTCCCTGTTATGGGTTATCCTTCTGCTCACCGCGCAGCTGGAAGGTGGCCATCATCGTTTGCATCTGCGCCCGCTGTTCGCCTGTCATTTCCCCCTGACAGGTGCCCGTGAAAATCAACACTTCTTTAGGGGTATTCAGCATCATCATTAATTGATGCACCGCGCCACTCGGGGCACGCCAGCGAAACTCAAAGGTTTCCGTTTCCAGCCCGTTCAGCTCACCCGATTCATGGGCTATCGCGGCATACTCTTTCAGCTGTTTGCCAATCGCGGTCATTTCCCGCTCTGCAAACTGGCTGAACGCCAGTCCCCACGGCAAATTGTCCCGGGAGATGGTAAAGCTGGTGCCGTTCTTTTCATCTGCGCTGTTCAGCACCAGAATGCTCGCATCCTGCCAGCTTGTTGGCAGCATGATCGTGCCGGCGTTGAAGTGGAAAGGGGATAGATCAAGTTTATTGTTCATCGTCAATCCTTTTTGCTGCAATTTTAAAAACCAATACGCTTTATTTGTTCAGGTTAATCTGACCGCCCAGCACGGTGATGCCACTGGCATTCAGCTCAATACTGGAGCCGCCAAAAGAAATTTTGATATTTGTCTTCGTCATCTGGATGTTGCCGCTGCCCACTTTCAGGGTGATGTCATCCTGCGCTTCATACAGTTGAGTCCCTTCTCCCCCTTTTCCTGCCGTGGCTTTTACCTGTACCGAGTTTGCCTCCGTGCTGCGTTTCAGGCAGACGGTCTCTGTCAGGTTGCCCTGTGTCACGGTCTTATGCTCATCGCCGGTCTGGATAGTCAGCGTCCGATTCCCCGCTTCCACCACCAGGCTCTGGTTGTCTTTCACCGTGGTGTGCATGTCCTTCTGCGCATGCAGGGACAGCCTTTCGCTGCCCTTCGAGTCCTCAAACAGCAGTTCGTTATACCCTTCCCCCTTGTGGGTCTTGGAGCGGAAGGCCATCTGGGTCTTGCTGCCCGGCAGGGCCCCCGGCGGGATGTTGCTGGCGTGGTAGGTCCGGCCGGTGACGATCGGCTGGTCCGGGTCGCCGTGCAGGAAGTCCACCACCACTTCCTGACCGATGCGCGGGATGGCGAGCATGCCCCAGCCCTGTCCGGCCCACGGTTGGGTGACGCGTATCCAGCAGGAGCTGTGGTCGTCACTGTTGCCATAGCGGTCCCACGGGAACTGGAGGCGGATGCGGCCGTACGGGTCACAGAAGATTTCTTCCCCCGCCGGGCCGACGACTTTGGCGATTTGCGGGCCGTCAACAATCGGTTTCGGCAACGGTGCCGGCCGCCAGTGCTGGTTATGGCGGATGAAGCTGAAGTGGCTGTGCAGGGTGGTGCCGCTGTCGCCGCTGGCGGTTTCCCGCGCCTGGGGCTGGCTGCCGGCGTGACTGGCACTCACCACCTGCCACGGCTGGTTGAGGTCGGGGCGCGGGTGGTTGGTCAGGGTGAACAGTCTGCCCGGCTGGACGGCGATGGCGTTGCCGCTGCCCTGTCCCGTCACTGCGTCGTTGCGCAGGGCTTCAAGGCGGTAGCGGGTAAAGGCTTCGCCGTGGACTTCGTCTTTGAACCGTCCCGGGTAGTCGTAGTGCTCGTAGTACATCTCCTGTAAGGTTTCTTCCTTCATCTGTGCCCGGAATTCGGCCGCCCACGCCGGGTTTTTGAAGGTGTAGTCCTTGAGTTCGACCTGCGCCGGGCGGACCTGTGCACTGCAGGTCAGGCTGCCCACGGACGGGTCGCCCACCGTGCTGCCTTCGCCCGGCTGATACGGGATGACGATGCCCGGCGGGACGGAGCCGGCGTCATCCGCGAACACCAGCGTGTTACGCCCGTTGCCGCATTCAAAGAAGTAGAAGATGCCCTCTTCTGCGGTCAGGCGTTGCAGGAAGGCAAAGTCGCTTTCCTGATATTGCACGCAGAATTCCCGCTCGGGGTGCGAATGGCGCAGGCTGAAGACCACGTCGCGGATACCGTGCTCTTTCAGGAGGGTGGTGACGATGGTGGAAATGTCCTGCTGCTGGAAGATGCGCGAGTTCTGGCGCAGGGTAGTGCGCCACAGGTCAGGACGGACCGTCATCTGGTAGGTGGTCTGGTGCAACCCGGTGTTGCCCTGTTCGAAACGCGCCACCATGCCGGTGATGCTGCGCTGTTCCACACCCTCCTGCAGGATGGTCAGGGTCGCGCTGCGATCCAGTACCGCCGGAAAGTCGATGGCCGGGTCGGCACTTGCCAGCCCGACACTCAGGCTGAACGGCTGGGAAAACCCTTCCGTCAGGGTGAAGTCGGTGACGACAAAGGTCTGAGGCGGCAGGCCCCCCGCCGTCAGGGTAAATTGCAGGCCGCTCGGGTCACTGCCCCCCATCAGCATCTGGCCGGCTTTTTGCAGCGCTTTGGTGGCCGCATTCTGCCCACCGGCAGCCCGCTCGGCCAGTCCCTGTCCGCCGCCAAAGCCACCGCCGGAGATTAAACCCGCGCCTCCGGCGGAGCCGCCTCCCGCACCACCACCGATACCGCCGGCAAAGCCGCCGCCCGGCATTAAGCCTGCGGTACTGGCTGCGCCGCCGCCCAGCTTGCCGGTAGCCTGTTTCGCTATTTGGGCCGCCTGCTGTCCTTGCTGGACCAGCGCCTGCCCTTTCTTCAGTTTCGCCATGCTCTTTTTCATTGACATACGGATGTCTCCCTGATTAATGTCCGCCGTCCGGTGTGACGGCTTGTTCATGGTGCGGGGTCGGGTGGCCCGCCGGATTTTCTGTCGCCTGACGCAGCCGGTCATAACGGCCGAGCAGGGCGTTAAAGCGGTCATCGATGCCTTTGAGCAGCACCGGCGGGGCACTGTCCCCTTTCGCCGCGTAGACGCTCAGCTGGCGCAGCAGTTCTTCCAGCGGGACGTCACTGCCGTGGCTGCGCTGGATGTCATAGATGGCGGTTTTCAGGTAGGACAGCGTGAAGCTGCCCCGGGTCCGCTCCTGCAACAGGATTTTGTCCGACAGCTGCTGAAGCCGGTCGCGGGTGGTGTCCCAGCTGCCTTTCAGGGGCACACTGTCGATACGGGCCGTGACCTGCTGCTGCCATTGGCGGGTGGCTTGTTGCTGAACCGGGGAGGCCGGCCAGCGTTGTTCCGCAGTGTCCGTCAAGGCCCGGGCCGCCTCCCAGGTCGCCAAGAGCGGGGTTTCTGCCAGTCGTTCAAGCTGGGACGCATAGTTTTCCAGCGCCGGCTGGTACAGCCAGGCCAGCCGGGCACCGGCGGGTTGTTCGGTCATGGCGCTGAGTTGTTGTTGCAGGGGTTTGTAGAACAGCAGCCAGCTGCCCACCAAGACCAGAACACCCAGCAAGGCACCGAGGCCAAAGCCCTGCCAGGCGCTTAAGCCGCGCGGCGGTTGTTCAGGAAACTGCACCCGCACCCGTTGTTGGGTATCAGCCGCGGGCTGCGGCTCATGACGGGGCAGGGGCGGCGGGGGTGGCGGCGTTTCCGGTTCGGCCTCTGACTGGGACAGATAAACCAGTGGCGGCATCTGCATCGGCGGGGCGGCGGGTTTCGCCGCCTGCCGCGGTTTTTCCAGCTTTTTCGCCGCGTTCTGGAAGAACCACAGCAGATTTTCCACCCGCGGCAGACGTTTCAGGTCGGATTGCTGCAACCGGTCAATGATCAGCTGGAGTGCCCGTTCCGCCCGGTAAATCATCCGCAGGTCGCTGGCGGCAAAATCCTGCTGGCGCAAGACACTGCCGGTACGGGAGTGAAACCATTCCAGCAGGTCGGTGCGCACCTGCGGCTGGGGCGGCCACAGGGTGTCCCATTCACTGACGATAACCCCTGCCAGCAGTTCGCAGCCTTCGGTGAAACCCGCCAGCCCGTTCAGTTGCATCCGGGCCAGCGTGTAATAAATGGCGGTCTGCAAATCGACGCCGTTGGTTTTGAACACCGTCAGGGACAGGGATTCCACCAGTGGCCAGTTCACTTCCGGTTGGGCCGGATGGCTGGTTTTGTTGATTTCATCTCGGATAACGGCAAATTCCGGCAGATTCAGCGGACTGCCGCCCGCCCGGATGATGAGGTTTTCAGGATGCCCGCTCATATTCTCGCTTTTCTCCTTAAAAAAAACCCTGCCCGAAGGCAGGGGAAGTTGTGCTTTCAAGACTGACCCACTCGCCCCTTCCCTAAAGAAGGGGCCCGCCCCTCAACTGAACCGCGGCGGCTCAATAAAGGGTGTCCGGCAGTCTGAACTGGCTGAACAGCCCGCCCGCAAACGGGTTGTCTGATTCATCCACGTAGACGCGGTAGGTCATATCGCCGCCCTCCACATTGAAACGCACGTCAAAGAAGCCCGGCTGGACATTGGTCAGCTGGCCACTGTTAATCAGTCTCAGCTGGGCCCACGGGCCGACGAAACTGATGGAGCGCGGGGCCAGATTGCTGCGGTCCGGCATCAGGGTCAGTTTGCTTTCGGTGCCGGCGCGCATGGAGTTCGGCCAGATAAGCCGCGCGACGTTACTGCGGCCGTGAGAGTAATCCACCAACTGACCATCCAGATTCAGCAAGGCCCGGCGTTTGTTGCCGGTCAGGCTGACCGGTTCGATGGCAAATTGCGCCCCCAGACCGTTTTGGGGGGTAAAGAAGGTGGTGCGAATGCGGTTCGCCATGTCCAGCTGTTTCATGACGTCCGGACGGATCAGCGTCTTGCCGTCCGTGCCCGTGGTCAGGTTGTATTCCACAAACGGTTTCAGGCTCTGCTTGTAGAAGGTATCCAGCGTGCCGTCCGGGCGGAAGAAGCGTTCAAATTCGCTCAGCGGCACTTCTTCGGTGGCTTTCGGATTGAACGGATAACGTCCCGCCAGATACGTCTTGTACTGTTTGACCACGGAGTCGTTCCATTCCACTTCCAGCGAACGGATGGCTTCCATCATCACCACACGCCACGCCTGCTCCGCCAGTTCACCAACCCAGCGGTTCAACGGCTCCGGCAGGGTTTTTGCCATCTGCTGGACTTCAAAAATCGCGTCACTGTTGTTTTTGTCCAGACGCATCTGAACCGCCTGCAAGGCCGCTTTACCCGGAACAGGGGAGTTCTGGATCGCCAGCAGATAGCGGTGCAATGCCGTCAGTTTCTGGTAGACGCTTTGCAGCGTACTGCCCTTGTCGCCGCGTTCCACCAAGACCCCGGTTTCCGGGGCAAAGTCACGGCTGATACGGTTTAACAGGTGGTAGTCTTCCTGCTTCAACAAGTCTTCTTTTTGTTTTTCGCTCAACGCATTGCCCGCCAATGGCGGGTTGGTGTTGTCACTCAGGATTTGCAGCGCCCGCTTGATGGGTTGCTCGCCACTGATCACCTGCTCGATGGCACTGATGGCCTGCGGCAGATCTTCAAAATCACGGACTTCAAGGTTGTTCATCGCGGCCCGCCAGTTAGCGGTGTAATCCGCGACATACAGTTCCGTGATTTCATTCTTGATCCTGTCCTGATCCGTTCCGCTGTAATTGGATAAGCCCTGTGACTGGTCTTTCTCTGTCTCGCGGAGTTTATCCTGCCGCTCCTGTTTCAGGTTCAGCACCCAGCTGTCCATCTCCGTCAGTTCCACCAGCTCATTGCCCTGCCGGACAAAGTAATCCATCAGGCCATGACGGGTCAGGAACTGCGGGATCACCAACCGCTTTTCATTGCTGGCAATAAACACACTGTCAAAACTCGGACCAATCTGGTCACGCAGATTGATCGGTGCTGACAGCGCATCCTGTGCTTTGATACGCAGGTTCTGGTAAACCCGTTGTTTCACGGAAAGGGCTCTCAGCTCGTCCTGAGCCTGCCGGATCGGCTTGGTAAACGGGGCGAAACTATCAATGGCCTCTTGATTGCCCTTGTCACGTTTTTCTTTCCAGTCAGTACGATCCAGCGCGTAATCCAGATGAGTCAGCAATGCATCCTGTATATCACGCTGACCGTGGAACGCCTTGCTCCAGCGTTCACGCATATACTGTGCGACCAGTCCGCTGTTACGCTTGCTTTTATCTTCCATCATGCGCATCACACGCAGGATCTCGAGTTTTTCCTCACTGCCTGCGGGAGCCTGATTCAGATCATCCAGCAGTCCGTGCATCAGAGACGGCAGGAAACGCTGTTCCAGTAATTTTAGGTAAGTTTCTTCCACATACCGCCCGACACTGCCGCCCTGATACAGCGCCATATCGGCCAGAAAGGATTTCTTCTCATGGTAGTTGCCGTAAGCCAGTGTCGCGTCACGGATCGGATTCAGCTGAGGCAACTGGCGGTCACCATAGCGGTCATCTTCCTTTGGGGGCGGGACGGACAGGAAGTTTTTCGCCTGCGCCAGCACTTCTTCACCCGCCCGGTAGTTTTTCTGGTAGAAGTAATGCCAGCCGCCCCACAGCGCCAATGTCACCAGTGCACTGACGGTAGAGAAGGTGTACAACTGGCGGCGGTTACGGCTCAGCCAGATGCGGTTTTCAGCCGCCAGATTGGGTTCTGCCAGCAGGACGTCTTCGAACAGGGCGTGAGTAAAGTACGGCAGGGTATCGCCCGCCGGCCAGGTCGGATAGGCCTGAGAACCCAGATGATACTGTGCCGAGGCGGATTGGGTGAACAGGTCATCCATCTGCCCCACCTGATGCGCTGAAGTCAGGTAAACCCCGCGCAGTGTCGGGCGATGGTGTTCGTCGTTATACAGGATGTCGTCCAGCATCTGGACAACATAGCTGTGCAATCCCTGAATCTGGCGGGTGAAGCTGAACAGGGCGCTGCGCTGGTTGGCATCCACGTGGTTCAGCATCATATCCGGCATGGCGGTATTCAGGTTGTTCATCCACTGTTGCCAGAACTGTTCCAGCTCACTGCGCCACGCTTTTTCATCGCGGTTGTTGAGGCTGAATGTCACCCCGAGGATCTGGTCACGCAGTTTGCGATCCAGCGACTGGTACATCGCTTCAAAACCGTGCAACAAGTCGATTTTGGTCATCACCAGATAAAGCGGCAACTGGCTGTGGAAAGTCAGTCGGATGTCTTGCAGGCGCTGATGAAGTTCCCGCACGTAGCGTTCACGTTGTTCGCGGTTATCGGTCAGCAGGCGCAAGGTATCCACGGTCAGAATGATGCCGTTGAGTGGCTGGCGCTGGCGGTTTTCGGTCAGCCAGTTCAGCAGCGCTTCCCACAGGCGGCTGTTGATTTGTGGTTTATCGCTGTTCAGAGGAACGGGTTGGTCAATCAACTGACCTTTCGGGTCGATAATGACCGCTTTTTCCCCCAACCAGCAGCGCAGCATCAGAGGCAGTTCCCCGTCCTGACGCAGATATTCCGGTGCCGCGATTTCGGACAGCTTATAGCCTTCCTTGATTAGCGAGGTTTTACCGCTGCTCTGGCTGCCGATCACCATGTACCACGGACGTTCGTACAGGTAATTGTACGAGTCCAGATGGCGTTGTAGCTGAGATTTCCAGTGGTCCAGATAGCGATCCTGATGTTCGATGTCCACCCGAACCGGATCAACCACTTTCAGTTCAACATCCAGATTGAGTTTTTCCAGTGTCCGCAAGCGACGCCACGCTTTCATGCCGATCCAGCACAGCACCATCATGATGATGATGGCGGTTGCCAGCCAGCGGGCAGAAAGACTTTCCAGCGGATAATCGTTACGGATTTTCCATTCCGGCCCCCACCACCAGACTGCAATCAGGAGCAGGCAGGGGATAAGCGCCAGAATCACCGCCATCCCTGCCTTGAAACGCGGCAGGGACTTAAACTTCCCCAGCGCCGGCAAGGCCGATTTTAAGGGTGCCAAAGATGACAAAGAGGGCCATTTCATGGGTTAACGCTCCTGTTTGAAGCCGTATCCTTGGGAGGAGAAGGAAGTTTTTCAGCCAGTAAAGTCAGCAGGCTGGGTTCCCATTGAGTGAGTAACATGTGTTGTCCCGTGTGTAACAAGTTCCGGTAGTGCTGTTGGGCCAGCGCCGTCATACCCGCATCTTCAAGCAATTGGGCATTGAGCAGTTGGCCGTAAAATTGATCCCGTGGCTCGGTAAGTTGTTGCTGGTGGGCTTCCAGCATTTTCAGGGCAGCTTCTAATCCCTGTTGCTGGAAACATTGCCAGATAGCTTCCTGATCAGCGGAAACCGAGCCATTGCCCGTTGCCATCGGTTCAGGTGCAAGCCAGTCGAGGGTTTCTGGAGAGATAAACGGACTCATGTCGGAAAAACTTAAGGCTTTTAACCCGGGCAACCGCTCCAGAAAGGCATTCAGTTCGTCATGAATGGCCTGCGCGACGTTTTCATAGCCCAATTGCAAGGCAACCTGTGCGGCAATGATATGACCATCCAGCCAGTAAGGTGCCAGCGTCAGACTTTGCTCGATTTGTTGGAGCAATTTGTTGTCTGCCATCGGCAATCTCGCCAGATAATCGGCGGTACGATCTGCCGAAGCGGGTGCCAGCGGGGTTTTTCCTGTCGCATTCGCCGTGGGTGCCGTGGTGATGGTGTGCCAAACTGCGTGACGACGCAGAGAATAGCCAACTGGCGATTCCGGATGCCGCTCACACAGTAAGTCAGCCACTGTCATCAGGGTCTGCTTCCACGCTTTTTCGCTTGAGCTATTGACGTCCACGTCTGGCATTGGCGATGTTTCGTAGGTCTGGGACGCTTGCGCCGCAGAGTCTCCTGTCGAGGCTGACGTAGCCGTTGGGGCAGGTGTTGGTGCCATCGGTACAATTTCTGCCTGACGGTTATAACGAACACGCAGTTGATCGACTTCTTTGGCCAGTTCAGGTTCATTGGCATGCCAGCATTGGGCAAGGTGAGCCAATGCGCCTTGCGCTTCATCCCGTTCACTTTTGCTCGCCTGCTCAATAAAGCTATTTTGCGCGGAGTCAAAACGCTTGAGCACCTGCTGCGCCAACCGGCGTTTTATCAACGGTTTGGCCGGCGATGCTTTTTCCCAGTAGTTTTTGACATAGTCAGTCAGCAGCTCCATAGCGAGGATCAACTCAGCGGAGTTACCTGCATGTTGCAAGGTACGCAACAGGTGAACCATCAGCCGGAAGTCTTTGCTATTTTCACTCAGCAACTGCAACGCTTTTCGTTGGATCTCTTCAACATCCAGCGAGCCATGCGACAGCGAACCAAACTTTATCATTTCGCCGTCAATATATTCCCATGCGGGTTCGCTATCGCCCGGTGCCTTGCCAATCTGTTCGTCGGACAAGGGGGCCAGCAGAGAGCCGAACCAGTCAAATTGTGTTCTGATGTCCATGTCGATTACCAACGGCAAGCAGCTCGCAATGGCTTCGCTGCCTGCTCCAACTGAGAAATGTTAAAGGTTACCTGCCTGCCATCGCTGCCCGTAATGGTCACCCGGTCACTGTTCATCAGGCGCTTGATTTCATCAATGCCCGGTAAGCCGCGACTGGATTCCCATACATAACCGTTTTCCCGCACGAACCATTCGGTACGGTACTGGGTTCGGTCCGTTGCTACAGTGACAGCCCCTGATTCCACGACTTTAGGCAGTGCCACCTGCAAACGGGTGATACTGTCAATGCAACTCAGCATTAATACGGGACGAGGAGGAGGAACGCCTATCGCGGGTGTGGTCAGGATAATCGGTGCTGCACCATTATCACCCTGTGTCACAATGAAGCCGGTAGAGTAATCAGTGCGTTTCATTTCCTGTTCCATCGCCTTCCGCCATGAAGCTCCCATGTTCTCGATTGAGATTTTTACCGTTTTGAACCTGAGGTTATTCAATGCGCCGTCATAACACGCCAGCCGGATAAGGGGAGACGGCTCAAAGCGACATTTTTGTAGTTCATCTAAATTTTGTTCTTCCTTTACCGCGACGGCTTCCGTCGGCTCCATAACCTCTGCAAGCTTGGGATTCCCTGCCAATGACGCGAGCAATGAACTGATAATTAAAACAATATTCATAATCTACACCCGTATTTAGCCAGTTTGTAAACCAACGTCCGCTGGGCAACGCCCAGACTTTGCGCAATCAATCTGGTGTCGTTGCCAAATTGACGCTGACGTTGAACCAACACGGCACTTTCAAATTCTTCTATGGCCTTTGGCAGATTATCGATATGACTGTAATCCACGGAGATACTGCTAATCGCCGCTGGGTTTTTCGATTCACTCAGGGAAGCCAGCAGTTCATCCAGTTGTTTTTCTTTCTGGCGTTGAACCTGAAATACCTGACGGATTTGGCGTAACTGCCCGCGCAGTTGTTCGAGTTCCTGCAACTTTTTCAGGCGATGCTGCATGACATGGCAATAAATGCCGAACATGTTTTCATTGTTAGTGAAATGGTGGACATTGTCGGCAAAAATGGCGATCACGCCGCAGGCCTGCCCGTTGCAGTCAAACAGGGGAATGCCGTACAGTCCGCAGTTATGCGGTAGCTCCGCAATAAATGTGCGGAAATAGGGATCGTCAATTCTTGCCCCGTGATTAAGGGAATCCCAGACGGTCGGGGTCCCCTTGCGCAAGACTTGTATCAGTGGGTTATTGACGTCACCAATGTCCACATGCAGCCGACGTGAGTTGGCTTGCTGAGGTTCCGGCAGGTTGTAGCATTCCAGCCTGTTTTCAGTGATGTTAAGCAGGAAAACCAACAGGGCATCAAAACGCGAGCTTTGGCTGACCAGCAAAAAGTGATCAACCAGTTGTTCTATAGTGTCATCTTCCAATAACGCTAACGCGCTTTTCAGCCGCTGTTTCATTATTCCGCCTCCTCAACCTCTGCCCGGAACTCGTGTTCTGCCACGGTTAAGCGAATCGCACTGATGGGTGTCCCCGCCGCCATTTTCTGCAACAGCAGTAATGAAACTGGCGGCAACAGTGCGCCATCAATAATGGATTCCAGCATACGGGCACCATTTTCCGCACGGGTAGCGCGTTGCAGGATCTCTTCTGAGACTTCATCGCTGATGGTGACTTCGGCGTTGAAGCGTTGGGTCAGCAGCGTATCCAGTCGGGCCAGTTTGCTCTGGATGATGGTTTTCAGTGTTTCATGACCCAGCGGCAGATAAGGGATCACTTCCATACGTGCCAACAGCGCGGGTTTGAAGAACGCGGCCAGTTCCGGATAAAGCTCATCGTTGATCTGCAAAGGATGCTCGGCATGATCGACGATGGTTTGATAACCCAGATTCGAGGTCAGGAAGAACACGATGTTTTTACAGTCGATGATGCGCCCTTCTCCGTCTGCCAGTTCCCCTTTGTCGAAAGCCTGATAGAACAGGTTCAGGACGTCAGGGTGGGCTTTTTCCACTTCATCCAGTAAAACAACGGAATACGGTTTCTGGCGGATAGCTTCGGTCAGCACACCACCTTCACCGTAACCCACATAGCCCGGAGGAGAACCAATCAGGCGGGAGACAGTGTGTTTCTCCTGAAACTCGGACATGTTGATAGTGGTCAGGTACTGACGGCCACCAAACATCAGTTCCGCAATTTGCAGGACGGTTTCGGTTTTACCGACACCACTCGGCCCCACCAGCAGGAATGCCCCTAAAGGACGACCCGGACGACGTAAGTCTGCGCGGGCGGTCAGCAGGTGTTTGTGCAGGCTCTGGATCGCAATGTCCTGCCCTTTGATGCTTTGTCCCAGATGAACAGGCAGTTCAGTCACGATGGACAGTTCACTCTGTGACAGGCGGTTCAACGGTACGCCGGTCCACTCGGCAATCACCGCAGCAATCTGGGTTTTGTCCACATGGGGGGAAACCAGCATTTGTTTCTGCTGTAGTTCTGCCAACTGTGCGTTAAGCGCCGCCAGTTTTTCGATTGCAGATTTTTCATCATTAACAGCGATTTCAGCAACAGTTTCGGCTGGCTCAACCGCTTCATTTTCTTCCGCATTTTCGCTGGTATTGTCAGCGACCAGCTCAGCCGGCGCATCGTCAGACAGTAATTGACTGCGCAATCCGATGATCTGCGTTACCAATTCCTGCTGCTGTTTCCAGCTAATTTCCAGTTCAACAAGTTGTTCCTGAACTTCTGTCTGCTGGTTTTTCAGCTCTTCCAACCGCTCAGCATGGACGTTCAATCCCATGCGTTGCTCTCTCTCCAGCACGTCGATTTCCATTTGCATCTGGTGCAGTTCGGTCGTCAGCGAGGAGATTTGGCGGGGTGGCGATGTCAGGTTAATGGCAACGCGGGCGCAAGCCGTATCCAGCACATCAATGGCTTTATCCGGCAGCTGACGACCGGAAAGATAACGGTCACTCAGTACCGCAGAGGATTTCAGCGCTTCATCATCGATCAGTACGCCGTGTGCCTGCTCATAAATGGCACGCAGGCCACGCATGATGACCGTTGCTTCATCCGCTGTTGGTTCGGAGACTTTCACCAGTTGGAAACGACGGGACAGAGCGGCGTCTTTTTCGAAATACTTTTTGTATTCGCTCCATGTAGTTGCCGCGATGGTTTTCAGTTCACCACGCGCCAATGCAGGTTTCAGCAGGTTGGAGATGTCCAGGCCACCCGCTTGGTTGCCCGCGCCAATCAGCGTATGGGCTTCATCAATAAACAGGATGATGGGTTGGGGCGACTGGCTGATTTCAGCCATGATGCCTTTGAAACGTTTCTCAAATTCACCTTTAACCGCTGCACCTGCCTGTAATGCGCCCAGATCCAGTGTCATCAATTCACTGTTGCGCAATTTATCCGGTACGCGATCGTTAATGATGCGCAGTGCCAGACCTTCAATCAGGGCACTTTTACCCACACCCGCTTCCCCCACCACGATAGGGTTGTTTTTGCGACGGCGGCAAAGAATGTCGATCATCAGATCGATTTCGTTATCACGGCACAGAACGGGATCAAGTTTGCCCTGACGAGCCTGCTCAGTCATGTTCTGGGTAAAACGGACCAGCAGGCTGTCGTTGTTCGCCGGATGTCCATTTACCGGATAACCCCCTTGCCCATCTTTATCGCTGGCAGTAAAAGGCTGCTCGGCAGAACCATTGGTCCATTCAGCAAAGTTCTGGCGCAGCAACTCGCGGTTAATGCCCGCCAGCAAACGCGCTGTTTGCGGAGCCAGATAACGCATCGGGCTGAACAATAACGCAATCAGCATAACGCCGCTGCGCAGTTCTGAGTGCTGCATCTCTGTCGAGGCCAACAGCCAGCTGTCCTGCAACCACTCCACCAGCATCGGGGAGAAATTCGGGTAATTCTGCACAATCGATTGATGATGAGTCATCATCTGATCGAGTTGTTCTTTCAGCAGATCTTTATCAATGTCTACTTTATTTAGGATCAGGCGCACATCACTGAGTGGAGTGTCGATCATGTGGAGAAGTAGTTGTGCAACCGTGATTTCGGGTTGTTGCTGACTGACGCAAGATGCTGCCGCCGCTTCCAGTGCATGGCGGGTCATCGGGTTTAAACGATTTACAAGAGTGGGCAGATCAATCTGAATCATGGCGACGTCCTATCTCAATAAGTTACTTAGCTGCTTTAATATGTCTTGTGTCTGATCACCGAGGCGGATGGCATAGAAACTGTAAATGGCCACCAGCAAACCCGCACTGATACAAAACAGGTGCTTGATAGTCCAGCGTCTGCTCAAGCGATAACGCGCATCACTCTCGTTGATATTGACATACAGCGTGGTCGGCGGAGCATCTCCGCGCAAGGAGTGAAGCTGTTGCTGCAAGCGACGGAACAGGCGGTCGAAGTCATCGCTTTTCTGGGTGCTGACTTTGTAACGTCCGCGATATCCCAGACAGAGGCAGAGATAAATGAACTCCAGCAGGTGCTGATAGCGTTGAGCCTCTCCCATTAAGCGTTCGAGCAGTACGAAGACTTTCTCACCCCCCCAGGTTTCGTTGTGGAAGTGAACCAACAGTGATTGTTTCAACCAGCCATTCTGACTGTTCCAGCCGTGCCCCAACGCAGTTTCATCAATGAAGGTGCACAGTACGTAACGAAATGAAACAATCGCGCCGGGTTCATAACCTTTGGTCTGCAAAAACTGTTCAATGGCCCGAATGTCAGTGACAACCTGCTGGTAAAGCTTGTCCGGCAGCGCCTGATCATTCATGTCCTGCAAACGCAAAACCATCCCCAGCAAAGGGGTGGCAGCATCGATCATCGAGTTGAGGCTTTCACCACGCAACGGTAGCTGATACTGGCGCTGAAACGTCTTCAACGTTTCAGACTTTTCCAGTGACAGACTGTCAACATTGATATCACTCATGATTATTCCTTACCGCCCCTGATAGCCCAGAGCTGCATATCTAAGTCAGGGAAATCCCCTGATACGTGGAATGCGATGGAATTCCCCTGCTGGATCTCTTTCCATGCCGGACTCTTCTGATCCAGACGGAAATAGGTATATCCGGAGTGATACGGCAACTGGCGAGGTGCTGCGGACAGTGCAATCAATGGCACACCCGGCAACTGAACGCTGACCAGATCGCGAATTTTTTCCATCGAAGTGACTTTGGTTTGCTGGACGAATTGACGACGCAATTGTTCCTGCGGTGTGCTGGCGCTGATTGCCAGTACGAATTCAGCTTTGCGCAGCAGATCGTTGTCGTGGAGCGTTGCCACCCGGATGCCGCCTTCATTCTGTTTCAGGGCGATAGAGGTTGCACGCGGCGTCAGAACAACGTTCAGCGCATCACGGATTGCATGCATCGCATCCTGGAAGGTGTCTGTCAGGTTATTGTGATCGTATGCCAGTACATTTCCCGGCAGACGGCTGGCATCGGTGAACGTTCTCAGCTCACCACAAGTCTGGAGCAGCTCGGTATAGAGATACAAAGGATGCAGAACGGTCTGTTTTGCATAATGGTTGTATAACGGCTGAACGCGGTTCAGCAATTGCAGCATCATAAATTCAGCCACATCCGCAACCCCTTGCTGACCCGGTGAACCGATACGTTTGGCCAGTGTTCTTGAACGTTCTGTCAGCAGGCCGTCAATTTCCACCATGAAACGTTTGAGTTTATCGGCCACAAAGATAGACAAACATGTCGGAATGAATTCGTTATCCAGAACGATGGTGCCATCTTTTTGCTTTTCTTTGATGCGGCACAGCGGAATCGCCGTGTAAGCGCTCATGTCCTCAGAACCTTGCATCAGGACTGGCGTCAACTGGGCAAGGTTAAGGGCGAAGGAGTCACCACCTTTGGTATGCAGGTCACGGACATCAGTCGGCAGCTCACGATAACGCACGGCGCTCTGAATTTCCGCATCCCGATCAGCAATTTCCCGGATGGTATCGCTGGACATGGGTAACGCCAGATAGATATCTTTACTTTTCAGATCGTTGATGTTTTCGATATCCAGCGGTTTTGGCAGCAAATCCTGACTTGGCGCAGAAAAGATAGTGCCATCCGACATAATGCCACTGGCTTCGGTGATCCCGATGCGTCCCAGTTTGAGCAAGTCATCATTGATGCTCAGGGAGCTGAAACCGTGAGCATAAGGTGTCAACACAGAAACCAGACTATGTGCCAGATAATCAATGTGTTTTTGTTGTTGCTGAAAATGTTGGGGCTTGATGAATAATCCTTCGTGCCAAATCACCCGATTTTTACCCGGCATGATTACTCCTCCTCTTTCCTAAGTTCGACGTCGTTATTTCTGACATGCACCAAGATGTGGTAATGGCGGCCGATGTCTTTTACTCGGATGATCTTTTTCCATTCAGACTGATTTGCATCTGCATAGTGAACGATGACACCGATGTAACGGTTCTTTTTTTCCAATGCGATTATTTCCAGAGGCTTGTATTGCCCCGGCAATAAGGTGTAGTCCTGATGATCGATATAGTTTTTCCCCAGTGTCTTTTCGATTTTGTCGCTTTCAAGCTGGTCGTAATCGGCAGCCAGAAAACGTGAGTCTTCACTGAGGTAAACCAGATTCATTTCAACAGGGGCCGCTTCACCACTTTCATTGGGGTTAATGTTGGGTTCGGCCAGCAATGTAATGTTGGCAACAGAGGGTTGATCATCAGGTTTCCCTACTGGTGTAGAAGGGTCCCAGATGACCTGCCCCACTTTTTTGGTTGCGTTCCATGCACTGCTACAGCCGTTCAACAACATTACTGACAGCAATAAAATCCCTACAGCCCATATACGGCGACTAGCGGAATGTATCATTGCCGGATTCCTCCAAGCCCTGACGTAATGCACGGTCATAAGCCTGCTCATACACCTCGCGGAACAGCTTTTCGAACCCTTGCTGGCGGCTGGAAGCTAATTCGCGGTAATAGTTGGTGTACATTTCCCATGCCCACGAGGCATCTTTGTCTCTGGTTTCGTTACTGCGGCGATAATGTGAGAACCGGCGCAGCAGTTGATCCGGAGAAAAGGCTTCCAGCATGGTGTCCAGCGCGGCAGAAATAGCCGTGCGGTTGGCCTGATAATGCAGTTGCAGGTTTTGCAGACTCTCCGCTACCGCTGCCGGTGCCGACAAGTGAACCGGGCTTTTCTGATCTGAAAACATCACCTGCATGGTCGTGTCATAATCCATGTTCAGGCGCAGCGGGTTATCTTCGATAGGGCGAAGTTGTTTATCACGCAGCCCGTGCTGTTCGCGCTGAAGAGCCAATAGCCCTTCAATGGCGGCTTTCATGGTTTTGCCCATCTCTTGCAGAAAATCATTCGCCTGCTGGCTGTCATGCAAAGGCAACCGGGCTTTCAGACCACGCATAAGAGGAGTAATGGCAACATGATCAACATCCATATCTTCGTACTGACGATCGGAAGCGATATCCGGTAAATCAAGGAACTCCTGATCCATAACACTGCCTCGGTTATCAGAAATAGGGTTAGCAAATGGAGGTGATTGGTAATGATCCGGCGGCAGAAGCTGTTCCGTGTCATCAGCCTCAACCTGCGGTTTCAATGTAGTCAGGCTCTCACTGTCAAGTACTCTGAGAGGGTCATCACTGAAACGGTGCATCACCGTCGGAGCAATACTTTCATCGTGAGCAAACACGGATTTTTGTACCGGAGCACCTTCCATCATGGCATCCAGCGGATTTCTGTAACTGGAAACCAAAGATTCAGGCGAGACAGTCGAAGGATCAACGCGATCAGTGTCAGAAAAACTGATGTGGATCTTGATTGATAAACTGCCTACTTTAATTTGGTCGCCTTGCTGCAAACGAATCAAACTCGACTGAGGCGTCAAAGTTGCATTGTTGATTTGAACGGGATCAGCAAGAACTTGCAGGCAAAATGCCCCATCGTGCCACTTAATGGCGAATTGTGATGGGTGAATATTGCCCTGCTGATCCTGCACAGACCAAAGGTGGCTTTCACTGCTACCGACCGTACCGCCCTGTGTCGAAAACTGGTAACTGGCGGCTTTACCACTTTCCAGCTGTTCACTGTTCAGAACCCGCAATGAAAGGGTTGGTTGATGTTTTTCCATAGTCGTTATTCCATAACTGAAATTGTGACAAAGGGTTTCTTTTCCGGTTCGCCGAGAAAACTGGTCCACCCCAGATGGTTATTTTGCTTCGCCCCCAATACCATGCCGCTGACCTGATTTTCAGCCAGACCAAGACGCAGTTCCCAAGCGAACTGGCTGCGCATGACGAAAGAAATGAACATCACCAAAGGAAGGTAGTTCTTTCCATCAGGCAGGAATGACAGGAATCGATCACGGGTCAAGTCATTGATGCTGAGCAGGAATTTTCCGCTGTAATCCCCGACCCATGAACCGATGGTGAAGTTTTGCCCCAATACGGATAGCTCGGTATCACCGATTTTCTGTCCTTTATTGGTGCCCCCCAGACGATTCTGCTGATCCATTGGGATCGTCACTTTTCTGAATTGCCAGCCGTGCAACGTGACATCCTGCAAATCAAAACAGTGGGAAACGAGGCTGCATATGACTTCTGGTGAACGACCGGGGCTTGCCAGCAAGCCGGCATATGCCAGCATTTTGCTGTGGTTAATGTTCAGCATCCGGCGGTTGACATCACTGCCCAACCCGACGAGAGAGAACATGCGTTGGGAAAAGTTATCTTCCCCACCCTTCTTGAAGCAGATGTAATAGCGGTATTTCCGCCAGATCTGATGCAGGAGCGTAATTAAGCGATGGTTGAAAAGGTTGAGAAAATCCGTCAGGCGGTTTTCTCCCTGAGCATCTTCCCATGCCAGTGAATCCAGATAGTAACCTGGCATCGGAGACTGGCTGCCGTGCAAGCCCATAAAGGAAACTTCCAGTTCAAAGTATCCTTTCTTGGACTGCGCGAGTGAGATGACGTCACGAGTCGGAAATGCCAGACTGGCACTGGATCGGAAACGAACAGACTCCAGATCGGGACGATCTGTCTCTCCGGTTTTCTCCCACGCTACCGCAAGCTGATTAAGTAACTCAACCAACTGGTAAAAGTTGTATTGTGAGATGTCCAATGCCAACGGTGTGGCAGGGTCCTGCTCAGTGATTACATCAACGAGTGTTGACCTATCTGTACCGGCCATTCATAACATTCCTGATTATCTAGATTGATTACCTTCAACATATGAAAAGCATTGACGCTGGCATACAGTGAGAAAAACCGTGACAGAATCGTACTGAACAGATAAAGCTCACCTTCTGAGCTGAATGCCTGCTGCCGGATATACAGCGTTGAGCGCAATCCACGCACAGGCTGTCCACGGAACAGACGATCCGTCGGTTCTGTTTCAATCTTTTCAATGGCATCAAGCCGTTTCTGCGATGAGCGTTTAGACTGTCGGTTGTGGATACTTGGGAAATCGTAAGTACGCAGTACCTGTTTCAGTGCGTCCTTATCCAGCAATGACATGTAGTTCAGCGACATGTTTGACAGCAGTGACCAGTGCAAACCGCCATCCAGCAGCGGATAGAGAGGCACTGACGGCCGTGTGATATTGCGGAATGTCGCAAATGACGGACTGCCGATAGAAGGATAATTAATGTCGCCGACACGCAGCTCTAACGGTAATTCGCGGTTAGTACAGGTCAAGCTGATAGAGACATTCTCTTTCAGTTTGAGTCTGATCAACTCTGACTCATCTCCCCGCACAAATGAGATGAAATGTTCCAATCCTCTGCGAAAAGGCGATTCTGCCACACGAAGGCGGTAGTAACGCATTGAACGTTCGTCTTCGTTATCAATCTGGTGATTGAAACTCTCAAACGGGGTATAAACCCGCTCGCCAATACGCGCGCGGCTACGTTCACCATTTTCGCCGGTCAACCAGCTTTCTACGCCATCAATGGAGAAAATATCGTAGTTATCCGGGAAACTGTAACTGGCTTTCAGTGGATATTCAGTCTGGCTGCCATTGAGTTCAATCGCTTCACTGTCCATTGGGAACAGGTTGATTGCCGGTGTGCAGTGCAGACGGAAAGTATCATGACGGATCTTCACTTCTGGCGGCAGTGCCTGAGAAAAATGTAAATTCAGTTTGAAATCTTTCGTCTTGAGATCTTCAGGCAGTTTCGGAATGCCTTTTACATCAAAAAACTGGAAGCTTTCCGCAAAGCAGAAATATTCCTGCAAAATGCGATAACCCATATAGGCGTTTTTCGGGTAAGGCAACAGCGCATCTTCCCGCTCAAATCCCACGGGCACAAAGTCAAAATTCGGCAGAGGGATTACCGTATCGCCCACCACCAATTCCGCTTTTCTGAAGTAATAGCAGAGCCAGAAATAGAGCTGAGACGTAGTATAGTTATCACCACTCAGATAAAAGCGCAGCTTGTCCAGTTCCAGTTCATGCAGGTTCAGCTCGGTTTTAGACGCAAAATTCAGGCCGATGACCCCGTTTTCATTACTGTTGTTAACGGTAATATCACGGATAGACAGCGGAAACAGCCAAACATCGCGGCAAAGCGTGAAAGTACAACGACCATGATCGGCTTTTTTCCCGCCCGACTTTTCATTCGAATAAATATCATCTTGAGTTGACAGCGTGTGGCTCATAATCTGGGTGCCACGCTTGACCTGTGTCGCTTTCGTCACCACGCTCTCATCAGGGGTATACTCGATGATGGTCATGCTTGGGGTTGGGCGCAGATAATTCGGCCAAAGCATATTGAGCAGGCCATGAGTCAATTCAGGGAATTGATCATCAATTTTTGCCCGCAGATTGCCTGTCAGGAATGCAAACCCTTCAAGCAATCGCTCAACGTCGGGGTCAGAACCTTGTTCTGACAGAAATGCGGCAAGATGAGGACGCTCAACTGCGGCTTCTTTTCCCAGTTGTCGCAGATAGTTCAGCTCATCCCTGAAATATTTTTCAAATGACATTTATTAAGTTCGCTCCAAGCAATAGCGCCGGTTGTTATCCAACTGGATGCTGAATTCCACAAGGTCGTTGATATCATCCAGAGAAATTTCAGCGCTGATATGAAAGCTCAACAGCAACGGATCTGAGTCATCATTGGTAGCGCTGACAGAAACCGCTGATATTCTGGGCTCATAATTTCTGATGCACTCTTCAATCGCCCATTCGATACTTTGCTTGAAATCCACCGATGTCGCAGTCGCGTCATTAAGATCAATGACACCCAAATCAACGGCACTCTGACAGGCACCGGGACGGGAGTTCAGAACTTCATTCAAATGCTTCCTGATAGAATCAAGCAGTGAACGCATCCTTGACTGACGGGAAGAGCCGGAGCTCTTCCCTTGAATGCGCTCGAACAGACTGGCAGAGCTGCCTCTGTTCCAACTGTACAGCGCAGCCATAATTATTCCTTATCCAAACGTCCAACCAGAGACAGTTCGAAGCTTGCACCCATGTATTTGAAGTGCGGGCGAACCTGCAACGCAACCTGATACCAGCCTGGATCGCCTTCAACATCCAGAACCTTGATTTCAGCAGCGCGCAGAGGACGACGGCTACGAACGTCAGTTGGCGGGTTTTCCTGATCAGCAATGTACTGTTTCAGCCACATGTTCAGTTCACGCTCCAGATCCTGGCGCTCTTTCCAAGAACCGATCTGTTCACGCTGCAACACTTTGATGTAGTGAGCCAGACGGTTGATGATGAACATGTACGGAAGCTGCGTACCCAACTTGTAGTTGGTTTCTGCATTTTTGCCTTCACGGGTATTCGGGAAAACTTTTGGCTTCTGAACCGAGTTTGCAGAGAAGAATGCGGCGTTATCGCTACCCTTACGCATGGTCAGGGTGATGAAACCTTCTTCTGCCAGTTCAAATTCACGACGGTCAGTGATCAGAACTTCAGTCGGGATCTTCGCCTGAACCTGACCCATTGCTTCGTACAGGTGAACAGGCAGATCGCTCACAGCACCACCGCTCTGTGGACCGATGATGTTCGGACACCAGCGATATTTAGCGAAGCTGTCAGTCAGGCAGCTTGCCAGTAAGTATGCAGTGTTGCCCCACAGGAAATGTTCGTGGTCACGGCTGACATTTTCCTGATAGTTGAAGTTTTTGATTGGGTTTTCAACGTTGGAATAAGGCAGACGCAGCAAGAAACGTGGTGCTGTCAGGCCTAAGTAACGTGAATCTTCAGATTCGCGCAGCGCACGCCATTTAGTATGTGAAGGGCCTTCGAAGACAGACTTCAGATCTTTGATAGCGGGCAGATCGGTAAATTTGTTAACACCAAAGAATTCAGGTGAAACAGAAGACAGGAATGGCGAGTGAGCCATTGCGCCTACTGCACTGACGTACTGCATCAGCTTAATGTCAGGTGTTGAATTATTGAATGCATAGTTACCGATGACGGCAGCAACAGGTTCACCACCGAACTGGCCGTAACCTGTGGAGTAAACGTGCTTGTAGAAACCGGACTGAATAATTTCAGGCGAGAATTCAAAATCTTCCAGCAGCTCATCTTTAGTGGCATGAATGATGTTGATTTTGATGTTTTCACGGAAATCAGTGCGATCCACCAGAATTTTTAGTGAACGCCAGGAAGATTCCAGTTCCTGGAATTGCTTAGCGTGCAGAATTTCATCCATCTGCTCACTCAGCTTTTTATCCAACTCAACGATCATTTTATCAACCAGCAGTTTGTTGATAGGTTCTTCGTTAGAGCCAGTATCCAGAATGCTACCGATAAATGCGGCAACGCCTTGCTTAGCGATGTAGTAGCCGTCATTTTCCGGAGTCATTCTCGCTTGAGACATAATCTCATCAAGCAGGGAGGTCGTTGCGCCAGAAGCAATAGCTGTGCTGTTTTCTTCGTGCTGAGCCATTTAAAAATTCCTTTAACCAGTTATTTTTTATTGACGATTTCGAGTTCTTTCAGGAGTTGCTCACGAACAGATTCATCATCCAGCAGTGACTGCAAGCGAGAACGAAATGCCGGGATATTTCCCAATGGACCTTTTAATGCAACTAATGCCTCACGAAGTTCGAGAAGTTTATTTAATTCAGGGACTTTCTTCGCGACATTATCTGGTGAAAAATCACTCAGTGATTTTATTTCCAGATTCACTGGCATGTCTTCTTCGCTTTTTTCATCGAGGCGATTAGGAACGTTAAAAGTCAGATTGATGTTTGCTTCATTCATTACGGCATTAAAGTTGTTCTTATTGACAGAAACTGTTTGCCGCTCTTCAATTGGCGTATCTTCTGTCTTTCCTTTCAGGTCACCAACAACGAGAAGATTCAGAGGTAATTCAACTTCTGCGGTCTGGTCACCGGTATTAGGAACATACTTAATATTAATTCTTTCTTTCGGAGCTACGCTACCTGGACTATTCTTACTCATATTTGAATCCTTTGGCTAATACAACCATGAACTGTCTAACAACCCATTATTGGTGAGAGAATGATTCCAATGTTTACCCATATGACAAATACAGCAGATCTCCCCAAAAAATAGGCTAAAAGAAGACACCCGTATTTGTGGGCACGAATATATTTATATCAACTTATATCAATTTATATAGTTAAATATTCAGATATATCCTATTCAACTGTGAACCAGTTGTGGAAATAACATCGATATTAAAAACCGTCAAGTTCGAGTTTGACACTTTATTTTTTTGATGTAAAGCCGAAACACAAATTGATAAACCCCTCTATTTAAGCTTTTAATCTATTAATATCAACCTATAGCAAGTTATAAACATTTTTTTCTGCAAAAATAGAGAAAAGTTTGGTTTTACTCTTTGTAAGAACGTGTGGGGCGATTACCTGTAAGTTTTATTAGAGAGAATATTTTTCATCTTTCATCGAATAAAATATAACCTGATGATCGTGGATAATCATTATGGTCAATATCATTTTTTATTTTATTTGGATTAATTATATCCCATTACAATCCGAATTATTTCAATTTTTTGATCTAGTTAACACTTTTGGGATGATCATAAAAAACATTTAATAACAAAATAAAAAACACTTAATTTTCAACTGGTTAAACTCATGAGAAAATAACCGGTTATTTTTAAACCAGTTAAACAAGCTTATTTTTTATAAACACTCAGCCATAAATGTTACATCAGCAATGATTATAAAATTTTTATTTGTCATTGAATTAGAGTGCCTGTTGCATTTTTCAAATGACTTTGCATTAGACAATTTCAGCTTTATTATTCGCTCCGAGTGTTTGGCAAGCGAGAATTTCATTTGATTGATGAATGGAATCATCACGCAAGGAATGAACACTTACACTTATATTGGTAAAATTTTATAGGATATTCATATGCCAACTCCATGTTATATTTCCATCAACGGAAAAACTCAAGGTCATATTACTGCTGGCGCATTCACTGCTGAATCCGTAGGTAATATCTTTGTTCAGGGTCACGAAGACGAAATGCTGGTTCAAGAATTTGACCACATTGTTACTGTTCCAACTGACCCACAGTCAGGACAGCCTTCTGGCCAGCGTGCGCATAAGCCATTCCGCTTTACCGTTGCATTGAATAAAGCAGTTCCTCTGCTTTACAACGCATTGGCTTCTGGCGAAATGCTGCCTACCGTAGAACTGAAATGGTACCGTACTTCTATCGAAGGTAAACAAGAGCATTTCTTCTCTACTAAACTGGTAGATGCAACTATCGTTGATATCGACTGCAAAATGCCACACTGCCAAGATCCAGCAAAATCTGAATTTACTCAGTTAGTTCGTGTTTCTCTGTCTTACCGTAAGATTGAGTGGGAACACACTACTGCTGGTACTTCTGGTGCTGACGACTGGCGTGCGCCAATTGTTGCTTAATATCTTATTCATTAAATATTAAGTAATAATCCTTCAGCCAATGAATATTATTCATTGGCTGAATCAATAGGATATATCTTAAAACCCCCGCCAATTTACTTTAATTCCTGCTTTTCTCTTTTATATTTGTTTTTCCGATTTTTTCTCAATGCCAGATTTTTATATAGTAATTATTTTCACAATGAATAAAGATGGATAAATACATAATTGCATCTGTGATTAACGAATAAGAAACCATCTGATTCGAAAAAACTCCTTATCTTGTGTTTTATTTACCTTCCCTCCAAATCCTTCCATTAAAATGACATAAGTAAAACTTTTAAATAAAAAATACAAAATAAATCCAGAGTTTCAATGCCTTCTCATTACCCTGCTTAAATCTTGACTAAACCCAAATTGGATTTCACTTAACTCCTCATAACGCATTAATACATAACTAAAATGAATTATCATAAATAACTAAAGTAAATTTATAACTACAAATGATAGTTCAGATCAGAAATTGATCATTAATCAGAGCAACATAAAATATTTTCTATGCTTTAATGCCTAATTAATAGACTAGGAAGTTTAAACCTAACCCAACACGATACATTTCCCATCAACTATTGTCATTTGGGTGTTCCCATGATTAAAAGGACTGCAATTTTCATCTTATTGTCTACTTCACTTCAGGTATGCGCCTCACCTGACGTGCTTAACTCTACTTTCCCTACAGATGAAACGAGAAGAACTTTACAAGACAGTTCAAGGGAAATAGATCAATTAATTGAAGAACGCCGCCATCAGGGGTTCACTAATCGCACGGACAGCCTTTCACCACAAACCGTTTCCCCGGAGCTGGTAGAAGCTCCGCCATGTTTGGCGATCAGCGGTGTTTATCTTCAAGGCATTACGTTGCTCTCTCTGAGTGAGTTAAATACTCTCAGCGCATTGCCCGAGGGTTGTATCACCAGCAACGACATCAATAAGCTATCAGCAGAAATTACTAACCTTTATATTGCCAAAGGCTATATTACGGCACGGGTACAATTTATCCCCCCCAACCCGAATGGTGAGTTGGGAGTCAATGTTGTTGAAGGTTTTGTCGAGGCGATAAAAGGAGAAGATCGCCGGGTCAATAGCCAGATGCTATTTCCGCACCTGACGAATAATCCACTCAATCTAAACCAGCTTGATCAAGGGCTAGATCAGGCGAATCGTCTGCAATCAAACAAAGTAACCCTCGATATTCTGCCCGGTACAGTCAATGGTGGTTCTATCATCAGGCTGCATAATCGGCATTCCTCCCCGTGGAGAATAACCACTACAACCGATAATTATGGGCAAAAGAGTACAGGGAAATGGATCACGCGGCTAAATACCAGCGTTGATAGCCCATTGGGATTATCTGACTTTGTCAGCCTCAACGGCAGCAGCACCGTTGATAAACCCGGGACTCAATACAATCGCGCTTATACTCTGTTCTATTCGCTCCCGTATGGGCCGGTGACTTTCAGTGGATTTAACAGCTATTCCCAGTACACCGGTCATCCATGGTTACAGAATCGCTCAGTCAAGATACACGGGAATTCACAGCAAACAGGTGTTCGTACCGATTGGGTCTTTCATCGTAGCCAATCGCAAATTAGTACATTAAACACCCAGCTGGTTTATAAGAATTACAACAACTATTTTCAGGACGCCAAAATCACCGTCAGTAGCCAGACATTGAGTATTCTCGAACTGGGTATTAACCATTTACAGCTCATCCCGTCAGGGCTGATCTCCCTCAATATGAGTATTGAACAGGGTATGCCGTGGTTTGGGCACCAAACCTCAACCTCTAACCTGAATAAACAATTTACCAAAGGGAAATTGTCGGCAAATCTACAGCAGCGTTTCACCCTCTTTGATGTGCCTTATCAATTTAATAGCCAATTTTATGCTCAGTACAGTCGAAGTGGGCTACCGGGTGTTGAGTGGATCAATGTGACCGACCGTAATGCGGTGCGAGGATTCAGCAAAAATACGTCGTCGGCTGATAACGGCTGGTATTTGAAAAATACCCTTTCCCACTCAATACCCATTGCCAAAGGCTCACTTTCACTGCGTACCGGTGTGGATGTCGGCCGAGTTAAAGACTATCGCAGTCAGGATGACTGGAAAAGTAGTGCCGGATTGAGCGCGGGTCTGACACTGCGTTATCAGCACCTGTTTGCGGATGTTGAAGTAAGCCGGGGCAAATTCCTTTCTCACCAAAATAGGAACACGGATGAACCTATGAAACTGTTAACCCGCTTTTCTTACACTTTTTAGTTTTTTGATCCATTTGACGTTTTTTTAACCGCAGTCAGTTGAGGGGATTATCCCCTGAACGCTGTACATGGCAATAAAGAAAGTAGATAAAGGTAATAATATGAAAAGTAAAATATTTAAGTTATCTCTCACAGGAAAGCTCGCGGCTTCCATGGCCATTATTCTGGCAACCTGTTCAGTCAGTTTTGCCAATGGAATTACCCCTGGAGGCGATGCCGCACACAGCCCGGATATTATCCAGGAGGGCCTTGGAGCAACGGTGATAAATATCGTTGCACCTTCCGAATCCGGGTTATCGCATAACCAATATCAGGATTTCAACGTCGATCAAGCGGGAGCGGTGTTCAATAACGCTCTGGAGGGCGGGATATCACAACTGGCAGGCGAATTATCTGCCAACAGCAACCTGAACGGGCAGGCTGCAAGTGTGATCTTGAATGAGGTTATTAGCCGTAACCCTTCGTTCTTGCTCGGAGAACAGGAAGTGTTTGGCATCGCCGCCGATTATGTGCTGGCAAACCCCAACGGCATCACCTGTAACGGCTGTGGTTTTATCAATACCAATCAAGCCTCATTGGTTGTCGGTAATCCGCTGGTGGAAAATGGCAACCTGCAAGGTTTCAACACCTTTGATAACCAAAATGCCCTGCATATCAAAAATAATGGCTTGTCCCATAATGATGTCCTGAACTTGATTGCGCCAAAAATTAACAGCAATGGTCAGGTCGTTACGTCGAAAACGCTCAATATCACGACAGGTAATAACAAGATCACCACCGATGGCCGTATCTTGGATTCACAACAAGCGGGCGTTAGCGCACTCGACAGTTATTATCTTGGCAGTATGCAGGCCGGACGCATTCGTCTGCTGAACACAGCGGAAGGAAGCGGAGTCAATCTGCAAGGCAAGATGACCACCGATGACGGCATTGATATTGAATCCTACGGTGATGTGAAGTTGGAAGCCGCTACTCTGACAGGTGGAGATATTACCTTGAAAGGTAATAACGTGCTGTCTCAGGGACATCTGAATCAATCTTCATCAGACAAAACGGGCAGTGATAATGACCAAGGCTACTTCAGTGGCGTTTATACCGCAAAAAAGCAAATCAGTGAATCTGTTACCCGTACTCAATTGACAGGCAAGAACATCACACTGATCGCCAAACAAAATAATCAAGTCATGGCTACCGACATTGATGGGGATAATGTCAAACTGAGCGGTGCCAATTTGAAACTCGATGGTCAACAACTGCATCAGCTTCACAACGGCACCAACAATCAATGGAACATAACTTGGCAGTATGATGTCACCAATGAAAGTGAAGAATTTCAGCAAGAAACCAATACCATTAAGGCTCGTGAAAATGTCCAACTGACGGCCAGTGAAGGCAATGCAGAGATACTTGGCAGCAAAATCAACGCCGGTAATCAGTTATCCGTCTCCGCCCGGAAAGATGTAAAACTGGCGAGTCTGGTCGAGTCAGAGACGACCGTAGAGAAAGGCTATAAAAAGAATCATACTGCGGCATTGCAGACCGGTCACTGGAACAAGGTTAATACCACTCAGAGAAGCGTCAGCAATGAGTTGAGCTCAGGCGGTGATTTAGGCATCAAGGCGGGCGGAAATGCTGACATTACCGGGACTCACCTTAACTCAGGCAAAAACATGATTGTTTCTGCGGGTGAGAAAACCAATATTACCGTCCAATCCCTCGTTGATAACCAAACTCTCGCCAAGGATAAAACGTATTGGGGCGGTTTTGCTGGCGGCAGCAAGAAAGATAACCACGATAAATCAGAAACGCATCATATTTCCGAAGTGACGGCGGGCGGACATTTACTGTTGACCAGCGTAAATGGTATCACCATTACAGGCAGTAAAGTCAAAGCCCAAAAAGGGGCCTATGTTGAAGCCAATGATGGGCAATTAACGATTGATAACGCCGTCAGCCACACCTATAAAGAGGTGGATGAGAGAAAGGGGACTATCTTCAATATCACCAAAAATACTAATCAGGAACAGAACAAGCAGCAAAAATCTTCCGGCAGTCATTTGAGTTCTGATGCAGACCTGAAATTACTCAGCAATGAAGATATCAACGTCATTGGCAGTCTGGCGAAAAGTGCCGGTGAACTGAAACTGAATACTTCAGGCAATATCAATATCCTGAATTATGGTGAGAAAAATCAGTACCAACAGGAAAAAACCAACCTTGACTTGCAGTATTATGCGAAAGATACAAAAGATAAACAATACCGTGCCGGCGGCGGTTTTAAACATATTCTCGATAAACAGAAAAACGAAAGTACAAAGCAACAATCATCTGAATTGAATGGTGGCAAGCTCACGGTAAATGCAGGTAAAAATGTGACTGTTGCAGGCTCCACTCTGGTGACAACGCAGGGTGATGCGAAAATCTCCGGGGATAACTTCGCTTTGCTGGCAGGAGAAAACAGCACATCAACATTAACTTCACAAGAAAAACTGAACAGCGGCGTGTTTTTCACCGGCGGCATGGACAAATTCGGCAGCGGTGTTGAAGGTGTCTATAACAGCAATAGTCAATCCCAGAACCAGACAACGGCAAGCGTGGCGAAAACCCAAGTCAATGGCGACCTTGAACTGAATGCAACGGGAGAATTGAAGCAACAAGGTACTGATCACCAAGTACAGGGCAGCTATCAGGCCAATGCTGCCAGCATTAAGAATGTGGCAACTGCCAACACAGAATCCAAGTCGACCAATCAATTACAGGTAGGCGGTGAAATCGGTGGTACAGTTGATTACAGTGCAACAACCCGTCCAGTGGAAAAAACGGTCCAAGCTGCCACAGATAAGAAACTGGATACCGCCATCACAAAAACGGGCCTGCCTAATGCGGGTATTGAACTGGCAATGAATGGCAATAGCCATTACACCAATAACCATCAATCCAATGCGGTGGTGACTACCATTAAAGCCGGCGATATCAAGGTAACAACGAATGGTGACGTCTACGATCAAGGTACGCAATATAAAGCCAATAAAGGCAGTGTATCGTTGACCGCCGGCAGCCATACCAGTGAGGCCGCTTTCAATCACCAGAACAACCGGACTTCTGACACCACAGGTAATGCCAGCTTGCGTGTTTACACTACAACAGGCGCTGATATTTCCGTCAACGGCAAAGGCAGTGGCAGCTATAAAGAAACATCCGATAGCAATACTAACGCCGTTACCAGCGACATCAATGCCAAAAACGGTATTAATATCCAAGTGACCAGAGATGCACGCTACCAAGGCACATCAATGGATGCGGGCAAGGGTTCAGCCGACGTTGGTGCTGGTGGAAATATCCAGTTCAATCAAGCCACCAACCGCAACGAGCAAAAAAACAGCGGCTACAATGGGGACATTTCCCTGACCGTGGGAACCAATCCTGATGGCAAGAATTTCAGCGGCAGCTTGGGAGGCGGTTATAACACCGACAACCAGAACAAAACTACCGCTCAAACCAGTACCATCAAAGGTGGACAGGGTGTCAATCTGGATGCGGGCAATAATCTGGCCTTACAGGGCGCAAATGTTTCAGGCAAACAAGTCGATTTAACCGCACAGCGTGGAAAAATCGACCTGACTTCGGCCCAAGATACAGCCAATGCCAATGGTTGGAATGTCGGTGCTAAAGCTAAAGGCGGCATGTCTTCCGCAGTCCGCAAAAATGAAGGGGGCAATAGCGCAGGTGGCAACACGGCAACAGCGGCAACAGACGATCCGGCTAACAAAATCATCGACAGCAAATATAACATTGGCGGTGAATTGAAATTCGGAGTCAACCAACTGGATCAAACCACTCACCGTAACACACAGGTTTCCGGCGGCAATGTCGTATTGACCAGTGCGGGAGATACTTCGCTCAAAGGCGCTAATGTGACTGCGGATCAGGTAACAGGTAACGTTGGCGGCAATTTCAATGTCGAAAGCCTCAAAGACAGCACTCATAGCCTGAATGTCGGCCTGGATGCTGGCTTGGGTTACAGCAAAACCGTCAAGGGAGATGATCCTTCTAAACTGGCCCCTCCTACCGACAGAACTGAAACCGCTGCCGCCGATAATGCCAAAGCCAAAGAAGCACCAAGCCTGAAAGATCAACTGACCGCTACGTTCAAGGGCTACAATGGCAAACTGAAAGGCAATTACGATACCCTCGAGCGCGAAGCGGTAGGTAAGCAAACAACGCTGACCGGTACTCAGGCAGTTGATCTGAATATCTCTGGGAACACTTACCTAACAGGTGGAAAAATTGACAGCGCACAAGGGCCTGTCACAGTGAATACCCAGCACATTAATCAACAATCTGTAACGGGATACGACAAAGGCAGAAACTTGGGTGCTAACGTACCAGACTCCATCGCAAATCTGGTTGTCTCTGCACAAAAAGACATTTTTTCCGGTAAAGTGCCTTTTATGAAAAATGAAAGTCACGACACGGAGCTTTCAACTGTCCACAGTGAAATTAAGGGTCGTCAATTAGATTAATCATGATCGACGATTGATCTTCTGTACGGTAGTCAAGCTCACGGCTACCGTACTTTTTAGCCGCCCTTCCCCTATTGCCTTTTCCATTTTGCCTGTTACTCTTTTTTCTCATACATATATAGCGAATGAATTTCATCACTATTTAACTTCATATTTAACTCCATATAGCTCCATATAATGAGTAACATTAGGCACGACCAGATTTAAGGGGATTTCATGCCAAGTGACCGCGAAAAAAGGGAACAAACCCGTGCAGGAAAAGAACGCACACCGTTAAAGAAAGGGCTGCATAGCAGTAAAAGGGCGCTTTTTGTAACGATCCGTATTAGCAATGCTATTCGCCGCATTCCTTTTATTGCCCACTTGATTCGGGCAGCACAACGCTTCAATGACCGGATGGGAAGCCAGTTTGGTGCTGCAATCACCTATTTCTCATTCTTGTCGCTGATCCCAATCCTCATGCTTTCTTTTGCCACCGCAGGTTTTGTGCTGGCATCCAATCCTGACTTGCTAACACGTTTAATCAATGGCATCGCCAATAGTATCAGTGATCCCGCTCTCGCCAATACGCTGAAAAATAGCGTGGATACGGCCGTCAATCAAAGAACGACCGTGGGATTGACAGGTCTGGCGATCGCACTTTATTCGGGCGTGAATTGGGTTGGTAACTTACGCGAGGCGATCCTCGCTCAGTCCCGTGAAGTTTGGGAACGACATCAGGCTGATAAAGAGAAAATCTACTTCCAATATATTCGCGATTTCTTCTCCTTATTCGGACTTTTATTTGCGTTAGTCATGACCCTTTCGCTGACCTCCATCGCAGGATCAGCCCAAGCGACCATCGTCCATGCCCTCGGTCTGGAAGGCATAGAATGGCTTCGCCCTGCATGGACATCGATTGGCATGACCATTTCCATTTCTGCCAATTATTTATTATTCCTGTGGATACTGTGGATCTTGCCGCGTCATCGGCCTGAAAGAAAAGCGCTGTTCAAAGGAACCTTAATAGCGGCCATTGGATTTGAAATCATCAAATATGTCATGACGATGATGCTACCACGCCTTGCCAGCTCTCCCTCTGGTGCCGCTTTCGGCTCAGTCATTGGCTTGATGGCATTCTTCTATTTCTTCGCCCGCCTGACACTGTTTTGTGCCGCGTGGATCGCCACCGCCGAGGAGAAGAAACCCGAGTAAATCTCTGGATATTAATATTTTTGCTGTACCTACACTCCCGCACCAAAGCGGGGATGCTTCATCAGAAGCATTTCACAAAAAACCAAAAGGAATCATTTTATGCCATTTGTAAACATCAAAATTACCCGCGAAGGCGCCACCGCTGAGCAGAAAAAACAACTGATTGAAGGTGCAACCCAACTGCTGGTAGACGTACTTGGAAAAAATCCGGCAACGACTTTTGTGATCATTGATGAAGTAGAAACAGATAACTGGGGAATTGGAGGGAAGAACGTAACTGAGTTAAGGGCGGCAGCGAAAGTAAAGCCGTAAGGTAATCATTTTATATCTAATAAACCCGAATTCCGTTTAAGCCGTCA